>CAZXTD010000034.1:0-16814 GCA_964643575.1 uncultured Glaciecola sp.
GTAAAGTCCACTAATATGTCACTATGGGTTCACTAAATAAAGACTCGACTCTTGGCAAACAAATTAAATCTCGGTTTGCTTGTTATAAAACAACAGTCAGAAATTTTGATTCACATTTGTGACTTCTTGCTAATGAAAGTATGTGTAATAATTTATTTTACATATTTATATGATTTATTTACATCCTTGTAAAATGCGTGTAAATTGCAACAAAAATACGCTTAAGCGTTTCGGCTTTTTACTCCACATATATCTACTTCGAGGACGCGCATGAATTCAATCTCTGCTTACGCTCAATTGCACAGTCAAAATACCAGCCTTATTATTGATTGTCGCCGGCAAACACCTGTTGTTTTGTATTGGGGTGCTCGCTTGTCTGAAAGCACAAAAGGCGCGATGCTAGGCGAACTTTCTACTCGTCAAGAAGCCAAATGCGCGTTAAATGAAGAAGTACCAATAAGCCTTTCGCCCTGTTTAGGCAACGGCTTTACCGGGCAACCAGGTATCGATTTGTTTAATGGCGATATTGCTTGGTCGGTGGGGGCAAGCTTAATAGAAGTCAATCAGCCCGATAGCCAAACATTAGAATTTGTTTCGTTTGACGATTTGCGCAAAATTACAATTACTCACCTGATACACCTTGACGCAAATACCAATGTAATAAGCGCAAGTAGCGCAGTTAAAAATGAAAGCAGCAAACCCTTAGTAGTTAACTACTGCGCAGCACCTACCTTTACCATGCCCGACCATATCGACAAAGTGCTTGCCTTTGAAGGCCGATGGTCGATGGAGTTTCAGCAGCGTACGGTCGATTTATTTTTAGGGGCCTATGTGCGCGAAAACCGCAAAGGAAAGACTTCTCACGATAACTTCCCTGGGTTGGTGATGCATAACCAATACACTAACGAAAGCCAAGGCGAATGCTATGGCTTTCATTTAGGCTGGAGCGGCAACCACCGAACCCGTGTGGAGCTTTTACCGGAGCAACGCAGCTATATTCAAATGGGCGAACTGCTTGGTAATGGCGAAATTGAATTGCAAAATGGCGAGGTATACACCAGCCCTACTTTATATGCGAGTTATTCGGCAGTGGGCTTTGGTGAGCTATCGCACAATTATCATCGCTTTGTACGTCAACATCTTTTAAAAGCAAAAATCGTTGAGCAAAGCCGCCCTGTGCATTACAACACCTGGGAAGGTATCTATTTTGATCACGATACCGACACCCTTAAAAAACTTGCCGATATTATGGCAAATGTAGGCGCCGAAAGATTTGTACTCGACGACGGTTGGTTTAAAGGACGCAGAGGCGACAACGCTGGCTTAGGCGACTGGATAGTCGACGATAAGATTTACCCGCAAGGGCTCGACCCCATTATTAAGCACGTAAACAAGCTAGGACTAGAGTTTGGTATATGGTTTGAACCTGAAATGGTCAATCCTGATAGCGACCTCTATAGGCATCACCCTGACTGGGTATTATCAACAGCAGGCAACCCTCAAATTGGGTTTAGAAACCAGCTTGTGCTCGACCTAACGCGCAAGGACGTTTGCGATTATTTGTTTAATCAAATAAGCGATGTGCTTACCCGCTATCCACAAATTGTCTATATTAAATGGGACATGAACCGCGATATTAACCATACCGGCGATAGCACGGGTAAAAGCGCTATTCATCAACAAACACATGCTGTGTATGCGCTTATTGACCGCGTAAAAGCAACGCACCCGCACGTGGATATTGAAAGCTGCTCGTCGGGCGGCGCTCGCATCGACTATGGCGTGCTGGCCCACACTGACCGCGTTTGGACATCAGACTCTAACGATGCACTCGACCGCCTCATGATACAGCGCGGCTGCTCGTTCTTCTTCCCCAACGAAATTATGGGCTCGCATGTTGGCCCGCGCGATTGTCATATTACCGGCAGGCGTGTGTCGATGGAGATGCGCATAGCCGTGGCTATGTTTGGCTCTATGGGCATGGAAATGGACCCTCGTGAACTCGATGAAAACGATATTAGCTTGCTTCAAGAAGGGCTGAGTATTTACAAAAAGTATCGTAGCTTAATACACAGTGCCCGCCTGCACCGACTTGATATGAACGGCGACTCAGTTGATTTTGGCTACGTAAACGAAGACAAGTCGTGTGGCCTATTTGCATACAATAGTGTTAACGAGACAAAACGCACCATGCCACGAAAGTATCGTTTTACGGGGCTCAACCCTCATACGACGTATTCCTTGAAAAGAATATGGCCGACCACATTGAATGAATATTCAAAGTCAGTTTTGTCTGTGATTCAGGATAAAGAGTATTCCGGAGAAGCCTTAATGCAATTTGGTATGCAATTGCCGGTGACATTCCCGCAAACCAGCTTGATTTTTAAGGTGGAAAAAGTCACGGAATAGGTCGTTTACAAAGGCCTTTCTGATCTTGTAGCGTGGTATCTGAAACAAAAAGACAAAAGATACCTACTTTATTCTATTTATTCACTAAATTTACCTATAAGTCTGCCGTTAAGTTCTTACACGCCAAACTCATGCTTGTAGGTGCTTTTTTGCAGACACACTTTCTTCGTATAATAAAATTTGTAAAAAGTACAAATTTTATGCGCGTGTGTATCGCAGTAGCAGCGCTGTGTTTGCCAACTAAAGCCGCTTTCACTGCACAAGCAGAAACATTCAACAACGCCAGTATGCAGCAACAAGTTGTTTTTATTAGTCACCCTCAAAACAACTCGATTACCCTTTCTGATATTAAACGACTCTATTCACTTAGCCGAAAACTACTGCCAAACGGAGATAGAGCCGCACTTGCTGTACTCCCCTTAAAAAATAAAGAAAGTGTTAATGCCTTTCGTTTTTTGCTGGGCTTATATCCTTATCAATTGCAAAGAAAGTGGGATAGAGCAGTTTTTTCTGGAAAAGGGTCTCAACCAGATGTGTTTGCAGATTCTGCTGCACTTGTTGAATACGTACAAAACAACAAAGGAGCTATTGGTTATGTGCTTGTAGCTGACAATAAAGAACTCATTACTCTACAGGAGGCCGTACATGTTATCGCGATTGTCGAGTAGCTTAATAAGTGTAGTTGCAACTACCAGTTTGTTCGTCTTATTGATCAACTCTTATTCCGTGCCCGCAAGCGAAAAACTAAAAATCTCAGGCTTTGTAGGCGTTGGCACTTCACACACGTCCAAAAACAATTTTTTAGGCGAGGGTAAATCTACTATACCGATTGTTGAAGTTGGCTTATCAGCAAGCTACGAGATCAATAATAACTTGAACTTTACAGGGCAAATAGGCCAGCGACGTTTTAGTGAGAGCTTTTCAGATGAAAATCCTCGCGTAGATTTTGCCTCGTTTAACTATTTCAGCAATGATTTACAATTAGGTGAGCAATCTATCAGTCTTGGTCGGGTTAAGTTGCCCGTAGGATTTTACAACTCGTCCAGAGATGTACCCTCCACTAGGCCCAGTATTTTATTACCTCAATCAGTCTACCTTGATATTTTTAGAAATAGTCTGTTAAGCGTTGATGGCATTCAGATTAATACCACAAACGATTTATTTGATGGCACTTTGTTTGTCGATGCCAGTATAGGCAGTCCGCAAGTTGATAACAGTTTTAATAGGGCAATGTTTGGTAGTGGAGCAAATGGTGATTGGAATATCGATTTATCGAAAAATCTACATGTAAGCTTTAGCAATGACATATTTTTTCTTGGCGCAACTTTCACCAGTTTACAGCCTGATTACCGCTCACAGCCGGGTGACACAATTGTTGTTGTAAAAGACGTGTTAGAAATACCCATAGTCGATGGAATGGTAGATATACGCACGCTAGTACTGAGCGCTAGAGTCTACTTTGGGCAACTTGAATGGTCGAACGAGTATTTATACCGCGACATCGTAGTTGACGACTTTGTGCCCGGGCGCGGCAAAGTAGAAAGGCCTCAAGAAGGATATTACACCCAAGTTCGCTATCCACTTTCTGATGATGTGAATTTGTTCGCTCGGTGGGAAAGATTTTACAGAAATGCACACGACAAAAACCAAAGTGAACCTAGGCCGTTTCCCGCGCCATTGTGGGCAGAGATAACTACATCAGTCAGCTTTGGTGCGAGTTATCAGCTAAATCGAAATTGGCAAATTGCTGCTGAAATACACAGTGTCAATGGCTCAGCTTGGCTTCCTCCGTTTTTTATTACTACGCCTGAGGCAACTGAGTCAAAAGACTGGACCCTTTCTGCTTTGCAAATCTCTTATCGATTTTAACGATGATTGGTGTACAGGGTTTATTAACCAAAGGGATTTTTTCGATTTCTGTAATTGGCTTTATCTCAATACTTGCAGCGTACTTTACTGTCGATATTGCGCACAACAAAGAAATAGCCTTAGAATTCGAAAAAATTAACGCTAATCACCAACAAATAACCCAAGGCATCATAGATCAAAGTCTCGAAAAATTAACACTTGCCGCCGAAGAGATTTACCTTCTAGGAAGCTGGCAAGAACAGTCTATACAAACGGTATCGCCAAAACTTGAATTGCTTTGGCCTAAGCTTGAACTGACATTTGATCTCCTTTCGATGGTAGTAAAGCAAGGCGATACAGAAGTGGCTTTTGGCAAAGTTGACAGCAAACTTGTTGATGACTTATATAAAAAAACGCTTCAAAATTTCGAACCGCAATATCAGTTTGTATGCCGTCCTACTTGTTTTTTAGTATCCACTATTCCAATTACGCTTAACAATAAACAGGCTGCATTTTTTATATCGGCAGGAATTGCTTCAAGCATTTACGATATTTACACGGTATCGCGTTCAGAAATCACTATTCTCGAAGCTATTTCTACAATCGACCCCGCTAGTCCACTTGTTGAGCTTAATGACAGACAATACTCCACAAGCTTGCAGACTAGTCAGAGCTATACCAGCGCTTTGTTTAATCACTTAAATGGCCTTGAATTTGCTCAAGGAACACTTCAAAAAGGCGTTCAGCTTAGCGCAGGCAATGAACAAATTTATGCTTGGCTCCACACTGTTGAAAACGAAACCGATGCCTTACGCATTATCTTTATTCGTAACGTTGACGATTTATTACAAAAACGTGAAGAGCTGAAAACTAAACTACTAACAATCATTGGCACTATAACGTTTAGTACTCTAGTTATTGTTTCTTTGCTCGGTTTTGGACCTATCAAGCGCCTAGGCAAATTAAAACGCACAATGGCACTCATTGGTCACAATCAATATTCAGAAGCAATAGCAGCTTTGGGAAAAGTAAAGACGGGTAGGAAGCGTGATGAGATAGATGCTTTAGAGCGCGAATTTAAATTTAGTATCGGTCAACTTGCCAACTATGAGAAACAGCTCGAGGAGTCACGCCAAGGTCTGAGGCGAATGGCAACCATCGATACAACTACCGGATTGCTAAATCGCAACGCCTTTTTGGAAGACATGGAAGCACTAGCCGATAAGTTAGTTTTACAAAAAGCTAGCCTTTTGTTTATAGACCTAGATAGCTTTAAACATGTAAATGACAATCTAGGTCATATTGTTGGCGACCTCTTATTGGAGCAAGTAGGCAGCAGGCTTAAGCCTCTAAGCACAGATACAATTAAAGCGTATCGTATTGGTGGTGACGAGTTTTTGATAGCGGTTGCCAACCATCTGCATGTCAAAGACTTAGGAGCCTTTGCTGAATTAATCAATCAACAATTTGATACTTCCTTTATAGTGCAGGGAAAAAATATCAGCATAACTGCAAGTGTGGGCGTGGCTAGCGCAACACAACAAACGCATAGTCATATCGACTTGCTAAAGCATGCCGACATCGCAATGTATCGAGCGAAAGAGCTAGGCAAAAATACTTATTGTTTCTTTAACGACCAAATGTTGGAACAAGTAAATCTTCATTACATTATCGAAAACGAATTCATTAACGCGATAAAAACGAAGCAAGTTAGTTTAGTATTTCAGCCCATTATTGACATAAAGAATGGAAAGTTGGTAAAGCTGGAGGCCTTGAGCCGTTGGATACACCCTGAGCTTGGTTTTATCCGGCCCGATCTATTCATAAGCGTATTAGAAGAAACTGGTCAAATCAACACCATGAGTCAGTGGCTTATTTCACAAGCAACTTTGCAAGTAATGGAGTTAGACGCAGCAGGACTTTCAGATGTTGTGGTATCTATTAACATAAGTGGCGCACAAGTCACAGACATCGACTCTATCAACCAATTTATGGTGGAGTGTTCCAAAACAAAAACAGAATATAACAGGCTCGAACTAGAGATAACCGAAACCTCTCTGATAAGTGATTTTAGCAAAGCGCAAGACTGGATAACGAAAGTGAACAAAATGGGCTTTCGGATAGCCATTGACGATTTCGGGACCGGTTATAGCTCTCTGTCTTACTTGACCAGCTTCCCATTTGACTGCGTTAAACTCGACCGCTCCTTACTCCTTGATGTCGAAGAAAACGAACGGACTCGAAATATAGTGGGCTCGATAACCGACATGATACATGCTCTAGGTGTTCCGGTAGTTGCAGAGGGTATAGAAACACAAAGCCATTTGGCCGCTATCAAGCGTCTCAACTGCGACTATGTTCAAGGGTACTTTTATTCAAGGCCTCTTTCGGCGCCAGATCTCAAGAAAAACTTAGCTAGGTACATCGAAAATGGACATTGGATACCGGCCGACTAATTTTTTTAAGGAAAAAATTTGCGCATTTTGCTTATTCTCATGTTTGTTCTGTGTTTGCTGCTAAAAAGCAAAGACGCAAATGCACAAATATATACCTACACAGACGAAAACGGCATAACAGTGCTTACCAGCAAAGAGCCCGACACAAGTCGCTATATAGTCAAAAATCATGGCTGCTTTGGCACATGTCGCAAGGGAGTCAATTGGGTCAACACTCCACTTAAACCAAAAATATATCAAACGCATATCAATAAAGCGTCTGTAACGTTCGGGGTAGACAAAGCCCTAGTTAGAGCAATCATACATGCTGAATCTTGGTTTGAGCATAAAGCGTTATCTAAAGCGGGGGCTCAAGGGTTAATGCAACTCATGCCAGCAACACAAGAACGATTTAATGTAGAAGACCCACATGACCCGCAACAAAACATTAACGCAGGGGTTGAATATTTGGCTTGGTTAATGGAAGAGTTTAATCAAGATATGAATAGGGTTATTGCTGCTTATAATGCTGGTGAAAACGCTGTTAAGCGTCACAACGGCGTGCCGCCTTTCAGCGAAACCAAAGAATACTTACGCCGAGTAAATATTTTACATAAACGATATAGCAGCGAGCAAGCGATTGATTAGATAGATGTCTTACTTCAGGTGGTGCCCTCAACTTGCTTTTGGAGGGTAACTCAAGTCAGTGGAGTGTAGCGGTCATCAGCGGCTTTAGAAATTCACTCTCAAGAACCGACAATGTATCTTGAATATTGTCCAGACAATCGTTTTATTAACAAAGTAACTCCGACTGACACGATAATAGTGATGAAAAATACGAGTAATCCACTCAGTAAAATGCCAAATGAGCTGGGTGAAGTTAGCCCCATCGAAACCATAATAAAACTAAACATAGCTGCAAAAAACATATGTATAAAGTAAATGGAAAACGAATACTTGGCTAAGTACTGCAATAATTTTGGAGATTTTTTCTCTTTCAAATACAGTAGATTCAATACTAAAAAGCCTATTGCTAATTTATGAATATAACTGACGCTTTCTTGCAGTTTTACCCCATAAATTGCTTCAAGGTCAATCAAATAAAGATACGCCAATATAACCGTACAAATAACGGCAGTAATAATTAACCCCCATCGATTTTTTTCAATTATTGACTGGACCAGAAGATAATTATTCCCGACTAACATCCCAAAAACATATGGGCCAAAGAAGAATACAAAGTTTTGCCAAACAAAATCAGGAAATGAACGAGAGATAAATAAGGGGATAATTATAATGAATATCGAAATATGATTTAATTTCTTGTTGCTTACAATTATTTGAAATATTGGCGTCATTAAAAATAGTGCAATAAGAACAGGAATGTACCACATATGCGCAAATGAGGTTCCAGCGACAATCTGCCTGGGCAACGCTTGAATAACTTCGATTAATTCCATAGGTTTTGAACTAGGGTCAATTATCAACATGCCGCTAATAAAACCATAAATGACAGAAAAGAAGATGTAAGGCACTACCACATTTTTTAACTTTTTTAGATAGAACTCTTTCCAACTGTACTTTTTGAGTACAAGTGAAAAGAGTAAACCTGAAATAATTGCAAAATAAATAGTTGAGTTGTGAAAAAGTGTTTCGGAGCTTGAATGTATAAACATACTCTCCGTGCTAGCTTTGTTAGGTGAGGGTATCAAAAGTAAAATTGACCAACTGTGCGCTGCAACAATATTCAGAATCGCAAATCCGCGAAATGCATTTAAATGCTTGAAAAAGGTATCCGAAGCCACTTAACTCCTCCCGTTGGATCTAAGTGCGTCAGACATTACCCCAAGATCAATGATAAAGATTTATAAAAATTAACATACGAGCGACGACACTGTTCGTGACTATTATGCGCCGGAGATATCTATATTTCGGTCTTTCGCCATTACTCTTAGTTCGTTTAAAACAATTTGATAATTAGTAGTGAGTTGTTTATTACGATCTAATTTATTAGCGAGGTTAATACCATCAATTATCGCCTGCTCCGATTCGTCTACATCTAAATTACCAATACGATAAAGAATATCTAATTTCATTAACTCAACAACGTCTGGTTCATCTTCAGTTGGCGGTATTTCTGGTGCCATCTTAGCGCCCTGTTTATATGCTTTAAGTGCACTCTCTTTGTCAAAGAAGTTGATTTTTATATCGCCTTGGTAGGCGAATACGTAAAACAACGAGTGCATAATTGCATGGTTTGGGCCATGAGTAATTTTTAAGGTAGCAAAAATATCCTCCCCCCTTTGAAACAGCCGAAGTGCGTCAGCCTTCGACTTCAAACCAAACCTATCGTTGATAAACAGTCCGGCTACTCGTCTCGCTGTTAGTGGATGCTCTAACAAGACACTGTCACTATCGGGGTGTTTCATCATTTCACGTTCGAGGATGGTAAAGAATGCATCGATATCATCAAAGATAGAGTCAACTTTACCAGCCATTGCTTTTGCAATGGCGTAATTTAGCTCCAAGCGCGCTATTTGTAGTTCTATATCTTTAGGGTTAGCTTGTGTTATAAAACGAGTTTGAAGTTCGGTAGAACGCTTGCGTGTTTTTAACGATTCATCAAAACGCTTTTGTTGCTGCAAATAATTTGCATGGCTATTGTAGTACCTTGGCAAGTCGTCAATTGCGCCTTTATCGCCGCTCTCTGCATACTGCCTAACCAATTCGAGTGTATTGGCACTTAAATTAACGCTTTGCTCAATATCGCCCGCCATAAAATGTGCTACTGCGCCCGTGGAGTATGCTTCTAAAATTTGTTCAGTAATGAAATACTGCTGGGCAAAGTCGGTATGAGGTAGCAGTGTTTGATAGCTTGAAACTGCTAATCCAGCATATTGTATGGCTGGGCGCGTATACTTTGCGTGTTCAGCATAAACTTCGTCATAGTCGATTGTCTTGCCTGCAGAAGTAATTTTTAAACTCGCTTTTCTTACGGCATCTCTATCGATAAACACATAAGCCGCGGCAATAGCGTATTCTGCTTCGGCCTTTTTCCATTTCGGGTGTGTTCTAAATTCATGAAAAGCAAACATTTCCGGAAAGCTCTGTGGCTCAGTCGATGCCAAGTATTTTTGTAAATTTAACTTAATTTGCTCAATCGCTTGTATCATCATTTCAATATCGTATGCCTGATTGGCAATATCTAACGACGCTAATGAAACCAGTAGTTTTTCATATGGGTTTTCAGCGAGCAGCTCTGCTGTACCTATTACTCGTATTGCATTGGCGTAGTTCGAATTGTCTGCTTCAAGCTTAGCGAGTGTTGTTAGGGCATCAAAACTTTGGGGGTTAATTGCGATCGCATTTTTAATCGCAAGTAGCGCAAGCTTTTCATCATGTGCCCGAGATAGTCGAGCCACAGTCTGCCAATCATCAAAGGTCGTGGCTTCTTCTTTTAAAATTTGCAGCCCTTCAGAGCGAGTATGACTTTGGCTTAAGAGTTGTAATGCTTGTTGTTGCTTTTCACTGCCGTTTGCCGCTATTTCCTGAATAGATTTAGCCGTTTGGCTGTTTTCATCAGTAGAGTCACCCGCCAAAACAAGCGCAAGTTGGGTTGCTTGCTCAACGCTTATCGATTCGTTTTGCACCATGGCAACAATCATTTCTTGAGAGCTTAAAGGGGCGTTTTTAGAGTCGTCTTCAATAAAAAACTGATACACACCTAACAAACCGCTAAGGGTAGCTACTACGCCTACACTGCCCCACAAAAAACGCCAAAAAGTAGAAGCCTTTTCTTTGATGTTTGGGCTTCTTTTGCTTTCGTTGTTTACTTCTCGCTTTTCAGAATCGATTTTATTTATCATTTTGTGCTGGTTTTGCCTAGATAATTGATAAGAACATTTACTTGCAACCGTTTTTTTTAGTAGTGAGCGAATTTATTGGAAAGACCCTATGCGCAAGAAATAACCAGCAACAATATAAGCATAAAAGTTAAGTTAAACAAAGACCGCTGTCTAATTTAAAATGTAAGCGGCGTTTGCAGACTACTTGCTAATCAAATAGCTAAAAGCGGCTCGTATCGTCCAAGCGCTTCACTCAATTCATAGATTAAAACGTTACCCGCGCGCGGCTGGGCAGATAATTGAGTATCATTTAGGCCATCTTGCGCTGATGTCACAAAAAGTAAATTCATATTAGGACCACCGATACATACACAAGAGCCCTGCACAACCGGCAAAGGATATCTAAATAGTTCTTGGCCTTCAGGATTGATACAAGCAATGCAAGCACCGCCCCATAATGCGGTCCAAACATTACCTTTTCGGTCGACTATGGCACCATCGGGGAAGTGTGTTTTCTCGAACTTAGCAAATAAGTCTTGATCAATAATTTGCCCTGCATCGTCAAGTGCATAGCGATAGATTTTATGAGTAGGTGAGTCTGCATGGTACATAAGCGATGCATCTTCGTTAAAACAAAGGCCATTTGAGATATGCAAATCACCTAACATTCTTTGGTTATAAGCTTGCACTGGCGCCACGTTAATATTGTGCTCTTTTATTGTTTTAAGGCCTTGTGCATTGCGCGTTTCTGTTGAGTCAAAATATACGCAGTATAAAGCCGCCCTATCTTGCGGCTCTAGTTTTTTATATTCGCCGTTTTCTAACATGGTTCCCGCCCAAAAACGACCTTTAGGGTCGCTGCGGCCATCATTAAAGCGCGTGTTTGTGTTGTCTAATTCGGGTTGCGACAGCCAAGTAAGGGTATATTCTCTTAAGTGATACAGCGCGATGCCAATATCAAACGCAGCAACAATAACATCTTCGTTTTGGGTAAAAGCAAAGCTAGCTAAGCGATGAGGTAAATCGATGGTTTCAAACGGCAAAGCTTTTTTAGTCGATTCCAAGTTGCTCACAGCGTTAAACTGCCGACAAATATGTAATCGTTTATTTTGGATATCGGTCCAATAAAGAGCGTGTTCTTTTGGGTGGTATAACACGCCCTCACCTAGCGTATTTTGACAATCAATTTGCCCTAGATACCGCTTTATATACATATGAACTCTTTTAGGCCATTTGTTGAGCAAGTTGCCGTTGACGAATGGCAGCAAATCCCAAGACTGTAGCTTGTTTACCGTGGTAACAGCGCACCGCTTTGGTTTTTTGCCTTATTACACGCTCAAACAAATCACTTATGTGACTTTCGCCAATAATAATCACTTCGTCTACTGATTCAAATTTCCATTCATCAGCAAATATGGCTGCTCTTACGTCACTACCAATAAGTAAACCCGATAAATACGAATTTGCCTGAGTAGGGTCTAGCTGGTCAAATAACTGCTTAGTGCGCACACTAAATAGTCCGTGTATTAAAGAGCCAGAGGCACTGGCAAGAGTAAATTCTGCGCCCATATCAAAAGCGCTTGAGTCAAACTCATTGCTTGGGGCTTGTATAAGAATGCTTGAATGAGTCAGCAGGTCGTAAAGTTCACCAGTCATCGCAGTTTTAAACATCTCGATCACTCCGTCTTTGACTAATATCCACTTTGTGTGGGTACCAGGCAAACAGACTAAATAAGTACCATTACGATTGCTTGCGCTTGCTTGTAACCATCCTAAAATTTGTATTTCTTCACTGCGCATAACGTCAAAATGACCATTGGCTAGGGTACAACTCACGCCGGGCAAAACATTGATTGCTTGTCCGTTAAAATCAAAGGTAATTTGAGCAGTAACGATATCGGCTGGCGCCACCGGGCAAGATATGTAGGGCGATTGCTTCCAGCCAATACTCGAACCAATTTGCCCCCCTAAAAATACCGGCAACATACCGTATTGTTCACGCCATTTTGCCGTTGTACTGCTAAATATTAAGGCAAAGTCTTGGGTGTTTTTTTGTACTCCTGCAGCGTTTGCTTCATCAATAATTTCAACTGTTTGCTCTGGCTTTAAACAGCACAAATACGCTTTTAATCGAGAGGTTCCCCAATCGATAGCAATATAACAATAGTCACGCATAGGGTGAAACATATTAGGTTCTCCCACCGTCTATAATAATACCTTGGGCGGTAATCATCGCGCTATCATCTGCCGCTAAAAATAAAGCTAAGTCGGCGACTTGTTCGGGTAGCAAGCGTTGTTTGAGGGCCATTGACTGCATCCACTTGTCTTCTTCTTCTTTGGTTAGCCAAGTGTGGAGCTGTTTTTCGGTGGCAACCCAGCCAGGTAAAATGGCGTTAACCCTTATATTGTGCTGGCCAAAATCTTTGGCCAAAGCTTTTGTCATGCCCATTAGGCCCGCTTTTGCCGTGACATAACCTGTCATTTGCGCTTGACCTATTAGCGCGGTAATTGAGCTGAAATTAATAATACTGCCAGAGCCTTGTTTTTTCATTTTTGAAAACGCAGCTTGTGAAGCAAAAAAAGCAGGGTCAAGATTAACATTCATGCACTTATGCCAATCGTAGGCTGAAATATTCTCTACCTGATGGCGGTTGTCGTTGGCCACATTATTAACCATGACATCGAGTCTGCCAAAATGGTTATATGCGCTGCAAATTGCATCCTGCAAAGACTCCGGTTGTGTTACATCGACTGACTTAAACCACACGTCTTTAGAGTGTTTACTTAAAGATGTTAAAATAAGCTCGGCTTTGTCTTCATCAATATCGATGAACGCAACTTTACACGACTGCGCGACAAACGCTCTTACCATGGCCGCACCAATGCCCGAAGCACCGCCCGTAATAAATACTACTTTGTTGTGTAAACTGCCGTATTGAGTCTTCACTGGGTTTTTCCATTCAGGTTAAGGGATCGCTGATAAGTCATTAATCAATAGTGGCATCTAGACTAGCACCTCAAGATTTTATTGAAAAGTAGCAAGTCTACTAAACAAGCTGAAATTTTTAGGGCCAGAATAAATTATTATTTTTAAGGCATAAACATTCAGTAAATTAAGTGCAATTAAGTCTAGGCATTTGCATGCTTTTAAAATAGACTAAATGTGGCGTACTTTAATATGATAATTAATATAAATAAGCATTATCAAAGCAATACCTTTAGGCAAACAAATATGAAGCAGTCACAAAACCTTACTCAGCAGCTTACCCATAAGCTTGGTTTAGCTATCGTCAACGGACAATACCCTGTTGGTGAAGGCATGCCGTCTGAGGCAAATTTGTGTGAAGAATTTGACGTTAGTCGCAGTTCAACTCGCGAAGCAGTTAAGATGCTATCTGCAAAAGGTTTGGTTTCATCTCGACCAAAGCAAGGCATAAAAGTGATGGCCGAGAGCAACTGGAATATGTTCGACACCGACGTGCTGTCGTGGATATTACAAAGCAAACCCTCACTTCGTCTATTGAAAGAATTTACACAAGTGCGCTTCGCAATTGAGCCTATCGCAGCAGAACTTGCGGCAAAAAATGCCAGCCCCAAACAACTGCAAAACATCGAAAAAGCGCTCACTAGAATGGCCGATGCTGAAAACGGCCTCGACGACCCTCTAGATGCAGACATTAGTTTTCATAGTGCTATTTTGGAAGCCAGTGGCAACCGTTTCTTTTTGCAGCTAACGCAATTCATTAATACTGCCTTGCGCGTGAGTATTCGCTATACCAATCACATCAAAGGCGTTAAAAACGCTGACGTAAACGCGCATGCCATGATTTTTGAGCATATCAAAAAGGGCGACTCCGATGGCGCTCGAATATATGTGTCTAAGATTTTGGAAGAGGCACTTGAACTTATCGAATTAAAGTTATAATTAGTTGTGGTAACATAATCGTCGAATTGTATTTAAAAGGAAATTAAGATGAAAAAAGTACTTATTGTTGTCGCTATTATAATCGCGTTAATCGCGGGAGCATTTTGGTACCTCATAAGCAATGCTGGCGTATTTATTAAGCAACAAATTGAACAACAAGGCAGTGCGTATTTAGGCACATCTGTTGTTGTAGCAAATGTAGATTTAGCGTTATCGGACGGCCGTTTAACGATAAGCGGATTACAGGTAGCTAACCCTGAAGGTTATAGCGACCAAATCGCTTTTAGCCTCAACGAACTAACTTTTGACTTAGGGGCCATGGTAGAAGAACCCTATACGATTCAAACTGTGAGTATTAATGCACCAGAAATTTTATACGAAGTAAACGAGTCGGGTAAAGGCAATTTATTGGTTTTAAAAGATACTTTAATGAGCAAACTACCTGCAGGTGAAGAGCCACCAGCAGAGCAAGCACCTGGCGCAAATCCGCTTGTAATAGTAGAAGACGTCAGTGTGAGCAATGTACGCCTAAAACTTGACTTTGAAAAAATCAATACTGGCGAACTTAACATTGAACAAAAAGCATATGAGGTAACACTACCGACCTTTAGTGCAGGTTCTGTAGGCAAACCAAACGGATTACCCGCAGACCAAGTAGGCGGTGCCATCGTTTCTAAAATGCTTGATAACGTGATTGCTCAAGCCAAAGAAGAAGCCAAAAAACGTGCAGTAGAAGAAGCTAAGAAAAAGGCAAAAGAAAAACTAGACGAAGAAAAAGACAAGTTATTAGATAAAGCTGGCGACAAACTCAAAGGCCTTTTTGACAACTAAAACAACCAAAATTTATCATTAGTCCCGCCCTCGCGAACGTCATTCCCGCGAAGGCGGGAATGGCAGATGTAATGGTAAAACTTTATCAGCTCTTAAACCCTGGTTTCCAAAACACCAACAAACAACTCTCCTAAATCACATATACTCAGCATGCGCATACAAGCGATCAATCAAATCACTTAATAGCACCTGCTCATGTTCTGAAAGCGCGGCCAATAAGCTTTGTTCGTAGTCTAACGACACCGGCACTATTTCGCTATAAACCGCATATCCCGTTTCTGACAAACTTATTTCAGAGCGCCGTTTATCTTCTACCGATAAACTACGTTCTATTAATTTACGCTTTAAAAGCTTGCTAATAGCACGGCTAATTAAAGATTTTTCAATTTGTGTTTTTGCAGAGATTTCATCCGCTGAAATACCCGAATACTCACCTAGTACCGCCATAATTCGCCACTCGGTAATCGACAGCGCAAATTTATCTTGGTAAGACTTAGCGACTAACGTGCTCACTTTATTTGACAAAATTGATAGCCGATACGGCAAATAACGCTCGAGCGTCAGCAAGGCTTGCTGCTTGTTTTCATTCGCTGTAACTGATTTATCCATTATTTACCTTAGGCATGAACACTTTGTAAGCTGAGTTTAACTTGACATTAGTTGTAATAACAACTAATTTAGCTATCCGTTTAGTTGCTCTTGCAACTATTTATTCGATATTGACTCTTGCTGACTACAAAACATGCTACAACTTGGCACTAAAATTTAGCCCGCAATAGACAAATAAGGAAAACATTATGGCAGACTTGTTTGAAAACCCAATGGGCCTAGATGGCTTTGAATTTGTAGAATTTACCGCACCTGAAAAAGGCATATTGGAAGCTGTTTTTACCGCCATGGGTTTTAGCCATGTTGCCAATCATAAATCAAAAGACGTTGCCTTATGGCGCCAGGGCGATATCAACTTTATCACCAACTACACACTTAACAGTCCAGCTTTTTATTATGCGCAAGAACACGGCCCTTCGGCCTGTGGCATGGCATTTAGAGTTAAGAACTCTCAACAAGCCTATGCATTAGCTATCAAAAACGGCGCACAACCTATGGATATGCAAACCGGCGCTATGGAGCTTAAACTTCCTGCAATTAAAGGCATCGGCGGTGCTGCGCTTTATCTTATTGACCGGTACAAAGAAGGCGAAACCATTTACGATATCGATTTTGAATGGTTAGAAGGCGTCGACAAACACCCTGAAGGTTGTGGCTTTCACACTCTCGACCACCTTACCCACAACGTTTACCGTGGCCGCATGGACTACTGGGCAAATTTTTATGAAAGCTTATTTAACTTTCGTGAAATCCGATATTTTGACATTAAAGGCGAATACACCGGCCTGTTATCAAAAGCAATGACCGCGCCCGATGGCAAGATTAAAATACCATTAAACGAAGAAGCCGGCGGCGGTGGTGGTGGTCAAATCGAAGAGTTCTTAATGCAGTACAATGGCGAAGGTATACAAC
>CAZXTD010000034.1:16824-31549 GCA_964643575.1 uncultured Glaciecola sp.
GTATACAACATATCGCATTTGCCTGCGACGACCTACCCGCTTGTTGGGACAAACTCAAAGCATTGGGCATGGAGTTTATGACTGCACCTCCAGCAACATACTACGAGATGCTTGAAGAGCGTTTACCGGGTCACGGCGAACCGACTGACGAGTTACAAATGCGTGGTATTTTGCTCGACGGCACAACCGAAGGCGGCGAGCCGCGTTTGTTGCTACAGATATTTTCCGCCGCGGCTTTAGGCCCAGTTTTCTTTGAGTTTATTCAACGTAAAGAAGATCAAGGTTTTGGCGAAGGTAACTTTAAAGCTTTGTTTGAGTCGATTGAGCGTGACCAGGTTGAGCGTGGCGTTATCGGTGGCGCTGAAGATAGCTCTGAAAAGGAAACTGCGTAATGTCTGCCCCAAGTTTATCTCGCATTCATCATGTTGCTTATCGTTGCAATGATGCGGCTGAAACCGTCGCGTTTTATCAAAAAATGTTGAATATGGAGTTTCAACTGGCAATTGCAGAAGACAAAGTACCCTCGACACAAGCGCCCGACCCTTACATGCATGTGTTTTTAGACGCAGGCAACGGCAACGTACTGGCGTTTTTTGAGCTACCTAACTCACCTACCATGGGGCGCGACGGGAACACTCCAGAATGGGTGCAGCATATTGCTTTTGAAGTGGCTGATATGGATGCCTTGCTAAGTGCAAAAAGCCATTTACAAGGCAACGGCGTGGACGTGTTAGGGCCGACTGATCATGGTATCTTTAAATCACTCTACTTTTTTGACCCAAATGGCCATCGTATAGAGTTGGCAGCTAACATTGGCACGCCAGCCATGATGAATGAGCTAAAAAGAGTAGCCCCTGCTATGCTTAAAGAATGGTCTGAAACTAAAAAGGCGCCAAAGCACGCAGAATGGCTGCATAACGGCGAAGGCTTCAAAGAATAGTCAGTTGTTTTTGTTATTAAACACAACGCAATACTTAGGATAACTACATGAAATTAGCAAGCTTGAAACAAGACCGCGACGGCCAACTTGTTGTGGTCAATAGCGCGTTAACCAAAATGAGCAGCGTACATTTTATTGCCCCTACTATGCAATATGCACTAGATAACTGGGATCAAGTCAGCGAGAAATTAGAAGATCGTTATCAGCAGCTTGAAGCGGGTACGTTGGCTGGCGAAGATTTTGATGCAAGCTTATTACATTCGCCACTACCTCGCGCCTATCAATGGGCCGATGGCAGCGCTTATGTAAACCACGTAGAGCTTGTGCGCAAGGCGCGCGGTGCCCAGATGCCAGAAACATTTTGGACCGACCCACTTATGTATCAAGGTGGTTCAGACAGTTTCTTGAGCCCTATGGATGACATAATTATGCCGCAAGACGAGGGCTTTGGTATCGACTTTGAAGCTGAAGTGGCCGTGATCACTGGCGACGTGCCAATGGGAGTCAGCAGTGAAGATGCTTTAAATTATGTGCGTTTGGTAATGATAGTGAACGACGTGTCGTTACGCGGTTTAATACCAGGCGAACTGGCCAAAGGATTTGGTTTTTTCCAATCTAAACCTTCTAGTGCCTTTAGCCCAGTTTGTGTGACACCTGACATGCTAGGTGATGCATGGCAAAACGGTAAATTACACTTACCGCTAGTTTCGCACCTTAACGGCGAAAAGTTTGGCGAGCCTCACGCAGGTGTCGATATGACCTTTCACTTTGGTCAGCTAATTGCCCATGCTGCAAAAACTCGCCCTTTATGTGCTGGTACAGTTATTGGTTCAGGCACAGTATCTAATAAATTAGACGGCGGCCCGGGCAAGCCGGTTAAAGAAGGTGGTGTTGGCTATAGCTGTATCGCAGAAATAAGAATGATTGAAACTATCGAAGGCGGCAAACCAACGACTCCGTTCATGAAGTTTGGTGACCATGTTTCAATCGAGATGTTTGATAAAGACGGGCAGTCTATTTTTGGTCAAATAGCGCAAACAGTGAAAAAAGCTTAGGCACAATATGATGATTGCTAGCTGAGTGAACTACACAACCACTGCCAATCTTGTTTAGTTTGCTCAGTATATTGCAAAGCAATATCAATTAGGCTGTCTTGGCTGCGCTTTAGTGCGTCATAAATCGCAAGTTCAAATGCGACTGAGCTTCTGTCTGAACGGCAATGCGCACGCGCTAATTCTTCCCCGCAGGCTTTTGCATAAAACACAAAGCCTCCTTGTTCAGCGTTTATTTTACCTAAACCAATATGCTCCGGGTCAATGCCTACTTTTGCATGGTGTCTAGAGCGAATCAGCCAATGCTTGTTTGCATAAAATGCCTCATCTAAACAGTAGTCTATCGTGCTTTGCATTCTGCGCTGACACTTTACTGTTAGGTGGGCAGGGTTTAATTGATTTTGATGATGCAAGTTAGGGAAATAAGCAATAGGGGCGGCTGTTCGTTGTTGTTTTACTTCAACCACATGGCAGTGATGTATTTCGTCGGGCGTTTCAATTCGCTTTGGGCCAAGCAGCAAGTAATAGCGGCCCATATTCACTGAGCCGGTCCCCGAATTAACGCGGCCTACGGTGTCCAAAATATGATCGTAAAAATAAGGTGAAAAGTGCTTTTTCAAAGCCTTTTCGTGAACATCTTTCCGTGTAAATTTGTCTTGATTGTCGATAAAACGTGGTGGTAAATTTGTCACGTCGATTGCTTTTGCTAAGCTACTTTTACTCAAAAAAAGCTCACCGCCAAGGGCAACTGAAGATGCTTTTTTATAGCGTTTTTTTAGTACAGATGGCGTCTCAAAATCACTAAATCGCTTATTAAGTACTTTAAGTTTATTCGTATCTGATTGCAGTACCTCATCGACCACGCTGGTATATGCATCAACAAATGCCTGAATAGCGAATACCGTTTCTTGTTGACTAACAACGGCTTTATCTTGGTAGTCTTTTTCACTTGTAAACCTTCCCTCTTGCACGCCCTGGCAATGTTCTACAGACAAACAAAGGCTAACAGCAAAGCGCATAATATCCCAGTATGCGTGGCCTAAACATGCATCATCAAAATCGTTAATCGAAAAGACGATTTGGTCGCCATGTGAGCCTTGCTCGGTAAAAAAGCCAAAATTTGACGTGTGGCAATCGCCCATTACTGTGGTTAGCGGAACATGCATAAATGCATCAGGTGTCGCTAAATTGCCAGCAGCCAAGTCGGCATAAAACAACTGCGAACTTCCCCGAAAAAAAACAAACGGGCTGGCACACATCTTTTGATGTTTGGCCAGTTTACGCGTTGTATCACTTCCATCGACACGCTTTAGCTGCTTATTGATAAATAAGGCTCTGTCCAAAATTATACTCCAAGTATATTTAGTACAATTACTAAACAATCTGTTAACGCAATATTAAACACTAGTTATACAATTTTTTGATATCATTAGTAAATAAGGTCTGAATTTGGCTAGTGTTTCGCTTCACAAAGCAACTAGCTCGAACTCAGCAATAAATTGGATGAGATATGCCTCGCCTCTCGCGAAGTAAAACAAATACTCCTGTCGTAAAGCTTACATACTCAAATATCACTAGGAAAGAAAAACATGGGCCCGTTTAAAAAATCAATACTGGCAATAACCGTTGCTACAACATATTGCGCTGGCGCTTTTGCACAATCCCAAGATACTACCGAAGACGAATCCAAAGGACTAGAAACCATAACGGTTACTGCACAAAAACGCACCCAATCAATTCAAGAAGTGCCCATTTCTATTGCTACGCTTAGTGGCGAACGTTTCGAAAACATTTTTTCGGGCGGTGACGACATTCTTGCTTTAGCAGTTAGAGTCCCTGGCTTATACGCTGAATCATCTAACGGCCGAGTTGCCCCGCGTTTTTACATTCGCGGCCTAGGCAACACAGACTTTGACCTAGCAGCATCGCAACCCGTGTCTATCATTATGGACGACGTGGTGATGGAAAACGTGACCTTAAAAAGTTTTCCTTTATTCGACATACAGCAAGTCGAGGTCATTAGAGGCGCCCAAGGTACCTTGTTTGGACGCAATACCACAGCCGGTATCATTAAATTTGACTCGGTTAAGCCCAGTGAAGACTTTGATGCATACGTAAAAACATCGGTGGGTACGCTTGGCACATTCAATTTTGAAGGTGCCGTAGGCGGCGCAATTAGCGATGATATTGCGGGTCGTTTTTCATTGTTGTCGCAAAACCGCGATGACTACATTAACAACGCACAGTCTCCTGAAGGCGATGCGATAGGTGGCTTTGAAGAGCTCGCATGGCGCGGACAACTATTATTTACACCAAATGATGACCTCGATGTATTGCTTCAATTACAAGGGCGCGAGCTCGACGGCACCGCGTCTGTGTTCAGAGCAAACGTATTTACGCGTGGTTCAAATGACTTAAACGAAAACTATGACCGCGAAACCGTTTTTTATGACGGCAACTTAAATGGCA
Source organism: uncultured Glaciecola sp. (assembly GCA_964643575.1). Classification (GTDB taxonomy): domain Bacteria; phylum Pseudomonadota; class Gammaproteobacteria; order Enterobacterales; family Alteromonadaceae; genus Glaciecola. Next base: position 21,286 of record CAZXTD010000034.1, read on the forward strand.
ATGGTTTTGACAACAACCCACAAGAGTACGATGCCTTTGGTTCAACTTTAAAAATTGATTATGATTTGGGTGATATTACCCTAACGTCAATCACCTCTTTTCAACAAGCAGAAGGCTTTAGTTTGGGTGATATCGATGGCGGCTTTGGCAGTGGCGACACCTCTATTCCAGGCTTTATTCCGTTTAATGCTGTGACTCAAGACAACCTAGACGATTTAGAGCAGCTCACTCAAGAAATTCGATTTGCCAGCGATTCGAACGACGCTTTGTCATGGCAAGCAGGTATGTTTTTCTTTGATTCGTCGTTTAGTGTCACCAGTACCGACGGCTTCTTTGGTGCAACAACAGTGACTCACGAAAACGAAACCTGGGCAGTGTTTGGTCAGTCATCTTATGAAGTGAGTGATAAACTGACGGTTACCGGCGGCATTCGTTACACCAACGACGAAAAAACGCTTACTGTTGGCGCACAAAATGTTGATGGCTTTGCTTTAGTCATAGATGCGGCAAGCATACAAGAATATGACCCTGTGAATGTTGATGACGGTCAAGCCAGTTATGAACTCAGTGCCAATTACCGATTTACCCCCGACATCTCATTTTTTGCACGCTATGCCAACGGCTTCAGAGCCCAAAGTATACAAGGGCGTGATATCGCGTTTGAAGGTAACCCATCGGTAGCCGATGCCGAAACTATCGATTCAATAGAGGGTGGCTTTAAAGCTGACTTACTCGATGGTGATTTACGATTAAATGCCGCCGCGTTTTACTATACGGTTGAAGATATTCAATTGTCTGCTATTGGCGGCGCTTCAAATGGAAACTCACTGCTTAACGCAGCAGAGGGCGAAGCTTATGGTTTTGAAATAGACGCACAGTACCTAGTGACCGATAATTTGCTGCTTACCGCGGGTTACAGTATCAACGAAACTGAACTTAAAGACCCTAATTTATTGGTTGCACCTTGTGGCTCAAACTGTACAGTACTCGATCCAATCAATGATGATGGTTTGGCGTTAGTCGACGGCAACCCCTTCCCTAATGCGCCTGATACTATTTTTACTTTCACCGCCAAATATACAATACCAGTAGGCAGTGACGGTGAGATATTCGCTTATACCGACTGGGCATTTCAGGGCGACACTAACTTATTTTTGTATGATTCAATTGAGTACAGCACCGACGGGCAGTTTGAAGGCGGCTTAAGAATAGGCTACGAAAACTACGTAGAGGGTTATAGCGTTGCCTTGTTTGGCCGCAACATCACTGACGAAGATAACGTAAAAGGCGGAATCGACTTTAATAACTTAACAGGTATCGTAAACGAACCACGTGTTATTGGCATCGAAGCCAAAATGACCTTTTACTAAAAGCTTAAACTACCTCAGGTGCAAATACTGAGGATAGCCGCAAAAGCCGAATTTTGTTTACCGCAAACTTCGGCTTTTTATTTCAAATGAAATAACTGTTGTGCGACCACTTTGCCGTTTATCAGTACTTCAATTTTGTGCTCACCCAGATAATATTTCCGAGTTGTCACTGGCTTAAAACTGTGTTTTTTAGTGAGTGTACGACTTTGCATATCTGCCAATTCAATACTGGTCCACTTAAAAACTTTTGGGCTCATTTTACCATTCGCTTTTTGGTGATGAACGACATAATCGATGAGCAAATTTTGTGTTGATTCAGCTTCAACCACTAGCGCTAAATTCAGCGAGTCTCCAATGCTTAAGGTCTTCGCATCTAAACTTAGATTAACTGACTTCAGTCTTGCAGGCGGGTAACCAAATAGAGCCAAAGCACCTGCATGACCATTTTTTAGCAATGTTCTGCAAGCGTGTTTGATTAGTCTGCATCGGTTTTTATTACCATCTTGCCACCAGGTAGCGCAAAGTCTAGCCACTTTGTCTGGATGATGCTTGGCAATATCATTTAAGCTGTTAGCGACAGATCGACGCACATATTCTGACTCATCATCCCGTAAGGTTTTTAGCAATGGAATAATTTTATCAGGGTCATCTACAAATATGCCAAGGCGAAGGCCCCAAGGCAACAAAGGACGAGATCCCTCAGACACCAATCGGCGAACATGTACATTATCATCATCTACCCATTGCTTTAAAACAGTTAAGGTTTGCTCTGGGTAGTCTCGTAAAAAAGGGCGAATAGCAAATTCTGCTGAAAAACGTTTTGTACATTCTTTTAGGAGGCCAAGGCCTATTTCAAAGCGCGCCTTTTCGGTATCAGCGCTTAAGTCTTTAATTTCTGACAAGGTCGTTTTGGTCACGTAATCACTAACAGGCATCATGATCCAACCCGCAATACCGTTTTCAGTATTATCCGCTGGTCCCTTATTAGTGTTTTCAAATACGATTGTTTCGTCATGAGCTGCCTTCGCAAGGCTTGCCAAAATCAGACGATTTACCTCCAATAAATCATGTGGCATGCATGCACAAAGTGCGTCAACAATTTGATTAGAACGCTCTTTTAATTCAAGCTTATCTAAATTATTGAGTGCTAGTTTTAAGAAAAGGGGAAGATCAAAATTACTGTCGCCTTGCTCATCTCCAGCTTTAGAGTGATAGGCTAAATGCTCGCCCAAATGTTCAATAACAGCAGGGTTAAAGTTGTTTTTGAAGGCTTCTGGCATTGTTCTTTTCCCTCAGAATTTAAAGCGCTTTTCTGGTTGGGGCAACAACGTTGGCAAAAATTAAGCCTGCCACCAGCGACATAAAAATAACAAATGTTTCTTGGCCAATATGCTCAGCTTGCACAAAATCATTGCCAGACACAAACGAATTTAAACCAATATAAGTTTTTGACCCGGGCACCAATACAATAAGCCCTTGCATAAGCACTATGGTTGCAGGTGCTTTAAACACGCGTGTAAACAAATTAGCAAACACGCCAACGGCAAATGCGCCTGCAAACGTCCCTAAACCAAATTCTAGATACCTAGATGCCCAGTACGTCGAAAAGTATCCAACAAAACCGCAAATAATAGCCCAAGGGGCATGTTTTAAACGTATATTAAATATGGGCACAAGCGCAGCACACAGTAATAAAACGGCCACAAACAACGACCACTGAGGCATTTTGATCATTGGGTTATGCTCTACTTCACTAAATAAAGCAAAACCTACAGATATCCCTAGAAAAGCGCCAAAATAGAGCTTAAACAATTGCATCAAGGCGTCCATCACTCGCGCAGTGCCGCTCACCACGTTACGAGATGATAACTCTGCAAGGCCTATAGCCAGCGCAAGCCCCGGTATAAAAATGATAATCGACGATAAAACCACAAGGCGAATATTAATACCGGGTTCCAAATAATGCGCTATGGCACAAGCGAAGATACCTGCTACAAAAGCAACAGCAGGCTCAAGCATGTGTTTAACTCGGCGGGAATACTGCGCCCAAAACACAAATATATACATAACAAGGCCAATTGCACCTGAGGCTAGCGCATCTAACAACGAGGCGCCCATCAATACAGAAAATGCCCCTGTTGCAAGGCCATAACTTAGCATCATGCCTAGCGGATGCATAAACTTCACTTTCTGCTCAATTTCGGTTAAACGTTCATCTGCTTCTATAAGGGTATATTCGCCAGCAATCAGTGAGGTGACAAGCTCATCTGTGCGAGCAAGTGAACCTAAGTCAAGCTCTCCTGGCTCAATTCGAGCGGCGTGGTTATATTCATCTTCATGCTTATCACTCCAAATAACGAATGTAAGCGAGGTAGGCGTTGAAATAAAACTAGCATGAACATTCAAATACGCTGCAACTTCAGCCAAATGAGCCTCTAACCGAAAGGCAGGCGTGCCGTACTTATGCAGCATTTTACCGAGTTTTACAATAAAACGGCGAGTCCGGATAAATTCTTGTTTGTCCAATTTAAGGCCTGTAGGTAGTAAGTTCGTGTGTGAGAAAGCGTGTCAGATTAGACGCATAGCGAGTCGCTAAAAGTGAAACCGCTAAAAGTCAAACACTGGGTCGTTGATATCGTATTTAGTTAATATCGGCTTTAATTGGCCCGATATTAGCAATTCGAACAAGGCTTTATCGAATGCTTTAATAAATTCTCTGGCATATGGATGGTTGCCAGCGTTAAGCATTTTTTGTGAATAGGCAATATGAATGGAATGTCTCGAAATATAACTGGTAATGCGCAAGTTAGAGCCAACTTCGCTATTTTGACCTTCCTCTTGTTTTGACTGATATGCACGGTAGCCGCTCTCTTCAAAAAGAGTACAATCAACTAAACTTTTGTTTACCGCAGAAATCGCTAACGGCGCATTCGGGTATTGAAAAAAGTTAGCAATACCTTTTTCGCGATAATTGATACCACTATTTAGCCAGCCATCATAACCAGTCACCGTGCCAACTTTTAGTCCTTGATAGTCTTGTGGCCATTGAGCGCCCTCAGGTATGTTTGATTCTTCATTACAAATAGACACCAAAGTATCGTACATAATAGGATAAGAATATGGGTATAAATTAGGCCAATCATGGCCGTGAAAAAATGAGCCCACTAAACCTAAAGCTTCCCCTCTTCTGACTTTATTTTTTGCTTTTGGCCAAGAAGATGGCTGAATCTCGATATCAAACTTGTCTAACCTAGTATCTACCATTTTAATAACGTCAACTAACAGCCCAACGGGGGTGCCGTTGATCGTATACTGCGTGGGAGGGTTATTATTATCTGAAGCAAACGTAATGACGATTGGCTTCTCTGCTACATTTGCTTTATGAGCATTTGCATTAAAGCCAAACAGGCAGATGAAAACAACGAGGCTAGTCAATATTGAGACGCAGATGGGTGTGCTAGGGCAAGCACTAAAATAGTCAACTTTTACTAAAGAAATCTTCATTGCATAAGAGTAAGCGAGCGCAATCTTTTGGTCAAGCTTTGCCTTGTTTCTATCTGAGCACTTGCGTGCTAACATTGAATACCGGTATCTAGTAAATTATTGCTGATATAAGTAAGAGAAAATATTAAATGCGGTCGAAGAATTGTATCTTTATTTTGTACTTAATGTCCTGCTTTTTAGTCAGTGGATATGTTGGTGCGAAAGAAAAGATCGTGTTTTATCATCGCAATTTTGACAACCCGTTTCTTCATAAGAGTTTAAAAAATTTTGCTGATTTATCAAAAGACGATTTTGGTGATTATGAGCTCGTCAAATCTAAAGATATGGAACAAGGTAGAGCTTTCGCAGAATTAGTTAAGGGTAATATAGACGTATTAATTACGGCTCCCACCGAGCAAAGAGAAAAGCAAGCTAAAGCAATCTATGTCCCTTTAGACAGGGGCTTGTTAGGTTTTAGAATTTGTATGATTAACAAAGAACAAAACCAATTTGGTGCAATACAAAGTGCCAACCAGTTTATTTCAAAGCAACTTTCTGTTGGCTTGGGTGCTCACTGGCCAGACCGAGCTATTTTTGAAGACAATGGCTTTAACGTAATCACCAGCCCTGTGCATAAGTCTTTGTACTCAATGTTAGCTAGCAAACGCTTTGATTGCCTCACCCGAAGCATAAATGAGATTAATAACGAGGTGGACCAATATAGTGACATGGGCTTAGCAGCAGACCACGAGCTTGTATTCATCTATGCTAACGCAGACTTTATCTTTATTAATCCTAAAAACAAAAAACTGCATCAACGACTCAGCACCGGCGTAGGCTACGCGATTGAAAACAATAGTTTTTATGAAATTTTTGATGAATTTTACGAAAATGAATTAAGCAAGCATCGTATTTACGAACGTAAACTCGTTTTTTTAGATAACAACAAAGTTAGTCACAAAGCCTTATCTGCTATCAATCGTTTTGGCATTGCAAGCTTCGTCACCAGCCCACTTAAAAATAAAAAAGAAAAAGGGGTACCTTTAAATGAGACAGGCGACTAATCTTTTTAATGTGTCGTAATAAAAATCCAAGCCGAAACTTGGATTTTTACTTAAAGGTGTTTACATCAATGAATAGCTTAGCTAACACCCGACGCTTCTAGTTCATCTTTTGATACAAAACCATCTGAGTCGGCGTCGACCATTGCAAAGTTTTGAAATAAAACATCATGCGCTTCTGCCTCGCTCAAACTAATCAAGCCGTCTTGATCAACATCTAACTTTGTAAATAAGTCTTCTTGCGCATTCACACTAATCGCTACTGCCGATAAAATTGCCATAGCACCTGCTACAGTTAAAAGTCTATTTAATTTAGTCATCGTAATTCTCCATTTAGTTTATTTGTTTTATCAGATTGAGATTAATACTGGTCTCAATGGAGGTATTACACTTTATGTGCCAACTATTAAATATACTTTAAAAACATACACTTACTAGAAATCACGCTGGCAAATTGATTATTGGGCTTTTATTTTCGTAGCTTTTAAACAACGAATGCCAAGTGTTTCTAATAGACAACAGTATAAACCATTGTTTTATTTACTTTTTTATATAATCCAGCAAAGCAGTAACTAAAGTCATTTTTATTGAAAATTTATTTTTTTAAATAAATTCAGTCACTTGTGGTCATTTAAAACTGCCTCAATTAGCATACATTAATATTTCAAGACACATTTTTAGCGTGTTTATGAATAATAATGCTAAGCCAATTTGAATGAATGAAGGAATGCCGTTTGTTGCGAGCATTGTTTGAAATTAACAGGCATACTCAGCGTTATACCTAGCATCGCATCGCGCAATTCGACTTAATTGTGATAAAAATGTGACCTCTAAAATTATAGCTACAGACTTGCCTCTGCTATAATCTATTGCAACTTATGAAAGGAAGTAGTCATTAATGAAAATTCAGAAAACCAAGTCTCCTCAACCTCGTTTACATCGATTATTTGCTAGTGCATATAAAGTAGCAAGCGCCATAGCGATATCCGCTTTTATTTTTGCCGGCTCTATACAAGCCACCGTTGTAGAAATAAGAACCAACGTGGGAAATATCCAAGTTAATTTATTCGACCAAACCACGCCTGAAACTGTCGAAAACTTTTTAGAGTATGTTAACTCTGGCGCTTATTCTAATAATGTAGTGCACCGCAGCGTGCCTGACTTTGTCGTGCAAATGGGCGGATTTCAGTACAATGGCGATTTTCCTGCAGATGCGATTCCGACAGGACCATCTGTTGTTAACGAGCCCGAATTATCAAATGTGCGCGGCACACTGGCCATGGCTAAGTTTAGTAACGCACCGAATAGCGCTACCTCACAGTTTTTTGTAAACGTTGAAGACAACAGTGCCAATCTTGATACTAACAACGGAGGCTTTACTGTTTTTGGTCAAGTAATTGGTGACGGTATGGACGTTGTTGACGCCATAAACGCGCTAAACAGATTTGGCTTTAACAACACCTTTGCCGAGGTACCGCTTCGTGATTACACCCAAACTGATATCGACAACGATGTAGAGCCTGACGCCTCAAACTTAATTATAGTGAGTGATATTGTTGTCATCGATGCTGCGGTTAACACTAACCCAAACCTTAACCCCACGCCCAATACTCGCATCGACAGTGTCAACAATCCAAGCAACCCGCCAAGCACAGACAGCAGCGGCGGTTCACTTAGTTTTGCTCTAGTTGCTGGTTTGTTTATCTTATCGATAAGAAGAAGACTTCTTTAAAAGCTTTGTTCAACACTTAGTGAGGTGAAAGCAATGTCTGCTTTTTGAGCACATTATTATTAGCCTCATTGTTAACTCCGGTGATACCAAACAAAAAACGCAGTGCAGTAAAGCGTTTGATGACTTCAAAGCTAATGACGCAAATGAATACGCATAATGCGATTATCAAGGCACTCTCAAGTAACGGATTAATTGCGTATATCGCTAAATTAGCCGCAATAACAACAATAACTGTTTGATGCAAAATGTACCACGGCAGCACGGCCTTGTTGGCATAACGAAGCAAAGCTGAGGGCTTATTAAGATACCTTCCAGCAAAGCCTACCAAGCTTAACATCCAAAACCATAGGTTTGCGATAATCACCCCACCGTACATAAACTGAACGGTCAGATGGTTTTTAAAAGCGTCTGCCATAAAAGGAAACGCGCCGTTGCGGTCGAGTGCAACAAAGGCATAAGTGCACAAGCCGCCAATAAATAGTTTTCCCGCATGTGAAATAACCCACTGCCAAATATCGATACGATGCGCAAATGCATACCCCATTACCAGTACCATAAAGTATTTAACATGGCTCCACCAATCATCTGTTAAGCCATGAGTGGTCGGAAACACAGGCCGCACATAAACCCAAGCCACGAGCAAACAAGTAGCAAAAATGGCAATCAAACCAAATCCGTTTATTGCCTGATAAAATTCACTATTTACTACACGGCGCAACAAAGGTCGAATAAGTAAAAACACGCCAGTGTATACAAACAAATAAACTAGGTACCACAAGTGATTCCACGTATATAAACCTATGACAGATTGTTTTTCTGGCAACAAGGAAGTGTTGAGATTAATGTATTGGAGCCAAAATGCACCGTAGCTGCCGTTATATTGGTTATTCGCGATTAACTCATAATAGAGCTGCGGCGGCACAATTATCGCCATGCCAAATAGCAAAGGAATAAAGAGCCGCATAAACCGTGTTTTCAATAAGCCCGAAGCGCTATATTTTTTGTCAATCAAGGCGAGCGTTATTCCTGAAATAAAAAACAAAAGACACATGCGCCACAAATTGCTCATCACCATAAAGTTTTGCAATAGTACACTTTGGTTAGGGCTCTTTATGTGCCATCCCCAGTCTGCAACATAATACATACCCACGTGATATAAGATGAGCAGCAACAAGGCCAAATTACGCAGCCAATCAACGTCGTAGCGACGGCTCGTAAAAGTAGTGTCATCACCCACTTTCAAATTATTTTTTTCATCTAATAATTGCATATTCTTCTCCATTACTATCGACTACGTATTTGCTAATTCCTACCGCTTTAATTTTGTATTTAGTCATTTAAGTGCTAGCCTAAAACAACAACAGCTTGCGCAATTTGCAAGTAAACCAACAGCCTAAAAGGATGAATTTACTGATGATAGTGATAAGCGGTGGCTGGCAGTGACAGAAGGATTGAGCCAAAAGATATTTAACCGTTTTGACAGATATGAAAAACAGTACGTCATGCTGTGCCTTGGGCTTTATGTGTTCATTAATAACACCATTAATGCCAGCTCAGATTGGATGGAAGCAACGCGCGATAACAATATTCCTGAGTTTAGTTTTTGGGAGCCCTTTTGCTGGGAATATAGCAGCGCTTTAAGCACTTTATTGTTGTTTCCTATTTTGATTTGGTGGTTTAGACGCGTACCGTTTGAGCTATCAAGATTGCGCCGCTTTTTACTATTGCACCTTGTAGGTACTGTCGTTTTTTCTGCTTTGCACGTTTCACTAATGGTGCTATTTAGAGAATTGGTATATGCCTTAGTAGGCGGAAACTATAACTTCGGTGCGGTGGCCTCTGAGTTTTTTTATGAATATCGAAAAGATGCCTGGGGCTATTTGTTTTTAATGGCGCTTTATTATATTTATCGATTTATTTATGCTCGTTTAAAAGGCGAGGCCAGCTTAATATCGCAGCAACACAAAGCGCCTCTGATAGTAAGCTCAAATCAAAATTATGAGTCGGTTGAGCAAAATTCCGATGAGCCACTTTTTTCTGAAAATAGCAGCAACGCTCCTGACCACTTGCTTGTCAAAAAGCTCGATAAAGAATTTTTAGTCAAAGTGGCTGATATAGAATGGTTAGAAGCTGCAGGCAATTACGTCAACTTACACTCAGGTGGTCGCATTTATCCTTTGCGCTCTACCTTGGTTGCGCTTTTGCCCCGCATCGATAGTAAAGGCTTTGCACGTATACATCGGTCTTATGGCGTTAACATCAATTTAATTGAAAGTATTGCTTCATTACCAAGTGGTGATGGCGAAGTTCATCTGCAAGGAGGCCAAACACTTTCATTGTCTAGGCGTTACAAAGAAGCCTTTAAAGATAGGCTTAAATAGCCTTCAACCTTATTGCGATATCGTGTTAATGTGCTTGTAGCAAGAAACGCGAGGCACCAATATGAAAGACTGTAACCAGTGCGGAAAATGCTGCATCAAATATGGCAATGGCGCACTCAGCGCCAGCCAGGCAGAAATTGACGCGTGGGAGCTATTTGAACCCGATATTTTTGCTTATGTGAATAAGGGCGAGATATGGTGCGATCCCGACACTGGAGAACAACTTGAGCGTTGCCC
>CAZXTD010000035.1:0-12774 GCA_964643575.1 uncultured Glaciecola sp.
GCATGTCCCCAATTTCATCTAAAAACAGCGTGCCACCGTCGGCCTCTCTAAATAAGCCCGTTGTATTTTGATGGGCGCCGGTATAAGACCCTTTCACATGCCCAAAAAGCTCGGACTCAAGCAAGTTTTCGGGCAGCGCACCACAGTTTATGGCAATAAAGGGTTTGTCTTTACGGTCGCTAGCATTGTGGATTGCTTTGGCGAGTAACTCTTTACCAGTGCCGCTTGCGCCAGATATAAGTACGCTTACATTTTTGTCTGCAACTTGCTCGGCTTGCTTCAGTAAACGTATCATTTCAGGGGAGCGAGTAATAATTTCAGAGCACCATTCGCCAATGTGCTGACGCGAATTTTGTGATATCGCTTTGAGTAAAGTACGTCGTAATTCTTTGTGGTCAACCGGTTTTGTTAAAAAGCTATATACTCCGCGCTGGGTTGCTAGCACCGCGTCTTTTACACTCCCATGAGCAGTCATTAAGATTACCGGTAAATCACTGTGCTTTTGCAAAATTTCATCAAACAGACTTAAGCCGTCCATACCCGGCATTTTCAAATCGCTTAAAACCACATCGTAAGCGTTATTGTATGTCAGGCGCAAGGCATGAGTGGCATTGTTAACGCTGGTTACATCAAATCCTTCACCTTGTAACCTAATAGACATTAAACGCAACAATGTTTCGTCGTCATCGACTAGCAATAACTTTGGTTTATGCGCTTCTATGATCTCTGCCCTCACCGTTTTTCACTCCTGTTTTGTTCGATTAAGTCGGTCTCTATTTTGAGAAGCTTATCAACTTGCTCTTGTTGTTTTTGTATTTCTTGTTCGCGCTTAGATAACTGCTGTTCGAGCTCAGTAATCGCCTTTTGCTGCCTCACGTTTACGCGGCTTAAAATAGTAATTGCCGACTCAAATTCAAGTAGCTGCTGACTTGTTTGATAAATTAGTTGGTCGAGTAACACGTTCATTGCTGGGCTGGTTTGCCCTTCAATTTTAACGACCCAATTTTGCGCACGTAGGCGCTGATTATAGGGCGTATCAGTAGGCTGGCTGAGTAAAATCTTAACTAACAAAGACCGCGCGTCGTCACTCATTGACAATATTTGTTCTTGTAGTCGATGCCAACTATCTTCTGTTGTATCGATAACAAACTCCAACCACCTTTCTAGACTACAAAAATCGCCAAAGGTTTCGTTTTGCTCGGCCGTAACACAAAGCGCATACTCGTCGCTATCAATCACTTTTGCTGGTTTATTTACACTGTTTTTAGTAAAGAGCTCGCAACCCTGCAATACTATACAAAAGCTAACAAGCACTATTGCCCTAGTGCTGAGTTTCATCGACATTCCTCCTTGGTAACCGAATTCTAAAACACACATCTGCTTTATTATGGTCGATTATTGTCACATCACCACCCAATAATCGCGCGCAATCACTAACTATCGAGAGACCTAAACCCGCGCCAATTACCTTGTCATTTCGAGACTCTTGACCGCGTTTAAAGGGTTCAAAAATTTCACCTCGCGCTGCTAAAGTGATAGGTTTGCCCATGTTCATTACGTCAATTAGGGTGTTTGACCCCATGTCACTTGCCTGAATAGTTATTTTGCTGCCCATCGAACCGTGCGCAATGGCATTAGACACTAAATTGTCGAGAGCTCTTCGCAACAGCTCTGAGTCACTAACAATGGTGTGTAAAGGTTCAATTCTAATGACAATTTGTTGTTCGTTTTGATTTAGCAATAAGTGATATTGGTTGCTGCATTCAGTCACTAATTGATGCAGATCCATTTTGGCAAAAGTCGGCTCTGCTTGTTGTAACAATGCGTTATAGTCGAGAAGCTTTACAATTAGCAAATTTAGACGGTCTGTAGAAGCTATTAACAAAGACACGACCTCTTGTTGCGATGTTGTCAACTCTCCCACTAAACCTTGTTCAAGTATTTCACAACCTTCTTTGATACTCGCCATTGGTGTCTTTAATTCATGCGATGCATGCCTAAGCAATGCCGTACGTACTTTTTCGAGCTGTTGAAGCCGTCCGTTTAACCAATGCAAATCTTGCTCTACGGCAACAAGCTCACGCGGACCATCTTTAGATTGTTCTGGCAGTTTAGAATCGTTATTCGCAATAGCACGTATCGTCGCTTTTAGTTGCTTAACCGGCTTACTAATTAATTGTGCAGCTAAAATGGTCAAACCTAAAGAAAGCACCACCAACAGGAGGGTCGACCAGCCCTGCCTGTTTTGAATCTCTTCTAAAAATGTTTGTTGCGATACGATACGCTGATTAATGAGTTGTTGAACCTGGCGGCGCAAAGTTCTCTGCGACTGCCTGAGCGATGCAAGTTGGGCGTCAAGCAACATATTATCGCTAAAAGTGGGATAATCGGACAGCTGTGAAAGCGTTAGGTTTAAATCACGACATTCTGTGATGTCTTCAAATTGGTCGCACAAAAAAGCAAGCTTATCTGAATAACCTTTTATTGCACTGTCGGCAATTTCTTGCATTTGCTCTTTAGGGAAAACTTGATAAGACCGCACAAGTCTTTCTACATCGTCACCTAAGGCCTCTAACTCTCGCAACTCGCTGGTCATAAAAACGAAAAAAGCGGTGTTGTTGGCGGTTATTTGGCTCATTGAGTCAAAGTCACGCTGGCTCTGCCACAACAAAGCAATAAGTGGAACGAGGGCAACAAAAAAGCTGCCGAGTATAAGTTGGCGTAAAGATCTAACTTGCACAGCACGACCAAATTTAGATTGATAAGATGCAAGCATTGCAAATTGGCTCACGCTTTGCAAGCGTAAGCGTTGTCTATTAATAACTGACCATACTAATGACTGAATCAGAGTCTTTGCCTTTTAAAAATTCGCTATTCGTTTAAGCATCCTCGATATCACTGGCGAGTAACTCATCCATGCTTATGTAGCCATCTTCATTAATATCTATGTCATTAAATTTTTCTAATAGCTTTGCGTGACGCGCCGCTTCTTTTAGCGAAATAAGCCCGTCCAAGTCTTTGTCTAGCGCCGACATTAACGCCTCTTTTGTGCTCGAAGAAGCAATAGTTGACACAAGCTGTAGAGCAATAACACTAAGCCCAACAATGATAATTTTTCTTGTGTTTGTCATGTTTATATCCCTTTAAATATGCAGTTAAGTACAACATAGCGAAGATTGTGCCATGATTATTTTATCTATATGAATCAGTATGATAGATGAATTTAGGGATATTATCGCAAGCGAATCAGTCGCTAATTGCAGACAAAGGAACAATAAAACTGGGAATATACTGCGGGGTCATGCAGTAAATACCATATAATTCAGACACTTAAAAACTGTACCGGATTTGGCACGATTCATAAAGTCATGTATATTGTGACAAGGCTTGTTATAGATATAACCAATAATATCAATATGTTAACACCAAACCTATCGGTTTTCCTACGATTTCGACGACTTCGTAGTACAATGGTAACAATGGTCGTAAAAAGGCATATTTGAAGCAAGGTAAGCAAATCATCAAGGTGGGCTTCTTACCAAAAATCGCGGCCTTCAATTCCCCAATAATTTTGCACGCCGGTAATAAACTCAGGACGAGCGTAATGAAATAGTATTAGCGAACCCACCAATAATGCCCAAGCAAAAATATTAAGGCCAACCACTATTTGGTAGAAACGATCCTTGCCACGAGAAGCTTTTCTTCTGTCGTGCCCACCATGAGGTAAGCGCTGTTGTTTATCGCTTTTTTCATCGTTTGGCGAAGTGTTTGGCATAGTCAAGTCAGAAACACTCGGTCCTAGTTCTACATGTGGCTTATTTGGCATAGTGCGTAAATAGCTCTCAATATTGATGATTTAAGGTTTAATTTCTCACTTTTTTACAATCTGGCGCCATACAACAGTGGTATACTAATTTGAGTAAAGTATACTACGCAAATTAACTGTTGGCTCTTTGTCTATTTCGACTAAAACACAAGAGTCTTGAACTTAATTCATGGAGATTATTATGACAACAGCCCCAGTCGCCGATGTATTGGCTGGAAAACATCAAGTGGGAACAAGCATAAGCGTGCAAGGTTGGGTACGAACTAAACGTGACTCAAAAGCAGGTTTATCTTTCATCGCCGTGCATGACGGCAGTTGTTTTGACCCAGTTCAAGTTGTTGCATTAAATAATATCGAGAATTACGAGAATATTCTAAAACTCACTACGGGTTGCTCGGTAGTTGCCACAGGTGTAATCAAGCAATCTGAAGGCAAAGGCCAAGCCCTTGAGATTGAAGCTAGCGAAATAAACATCACTGGCTGGGTCGAAAACCCTGACACTTACCCTATGGCGGCTAAGCGTCACAGTATTGAATATTTACGCGAGCATGCACACTTGCGCCCACGCACCAACATCATTGGTGCAGTCACGCGTGTTCGTAACTGCTTGTCGCAAGCTATTCATCGCTTTTTTCACGAACAAGGCTATTGCTGGATTAGCACGCCTATATTAACTGCCTCTGATACAGAAGGTGCAGGCGAAATGTTCCGAGTATCCACTTTGGATATGAACAACCTCCCTCGCACCGACAAAGGCGACATTGATTACTCTGAAGACTTCTTTGGTAAAGAAACGTTTTTAACGGTATCTGGCCAACTTAACGTTGAAACCTATTGTACTGCTATGTCAAAGGTTTACACCTTTGGCCCAACTTTCAGAGCCGAAAACTCAAATACTAGCCGCCACTTGGCTGAGTTTTGGATGATAGAGCCTGAAGTTGCTTTTGCAGACTTAAGTACAATTGCTCAATTAGCAGAAGACATGCTTAAGTATGTGTTTAAAGCCGTGTTAAGCGAACGACCAGACGATTTGGCCTTTTTTGAGCAGCGAGTAAATAAAGACGTAGTCAAACGCATGCAACAAGTTGTTGATTCCGAATTTTTGCGTATGGATTACACCGACGCCATCGACATACTGCAAAAAAGCGGTAAAAAGTTTGAGTTTCCGGTTGAATGGGGCGTTGACCTATCGTCCGAACACGAGCGCTATTTGGCTGAAGAGCATATTGGCGCGCCTATTATTATGCAAAACTACCCTAAAGATATTAAAGCGTTTTACATGCGCATTAATGACGACGGTAAAACCGTTGCCGCAATGGACGTGCTAGCGCCCGGTATTGGCGAAATTATTGGTGGGTCTCAACGCGAAGAACGACTAGATGTGTTTGACCGACGCTTAAAAGAGATGAACCTTGATGCTGAGGATTATGCTTGGTATCGGGATTTACGCCGCTATGGTACCGTACCTCATGCGGGCTTTGGTTTAGGCTTTGAGCGCCTTGTTGCTTATGTAACAGGCATGCAAAATGTTCGTGATGTAATTCCCTTCCCGCGTACACCCGGTAATGCGAACTACTAATAAAAGCTCACACGCAACTCTCATCACAACAAAAATGCAGTCTTAACATTAGGCTGCATTTTTTTGTTTAAACCGTGGTAAAGATGGTTTTTAACCGGCTTCTTTTGTGCAAACTCATGCACAGTGCATTAATTCAATTGACGACTATAATTAGTATCAAGCCTTTTATTTATTTATAAACACATACATTTCGTTACATTTGGCACATAAACTGAATCAACTTAGCGAGTAATATTACATACAGAATCAGTTTAGGTAGCCCGCTTTGACAAAATCGCCAAAAGCGAAAATATACAAGCGCATCAGGAACAAAAATACATGAAATCTACAATTATCAAATCAGTCGTGTTTGTTGTCATCATTGCCATAGCGGGCGCTGTATCTTCTATTATTGGTGCAACTGCTAACGAAGCTGAAGAAAAAAAGGTTGAAGATACGAGACCTACCGTCAGTATTGAGACACTGGTGCCAATTACTCACAACGTTGAAATCAGTAGTTTTGGAGAAGTCATGCCGCTCGAATCTACCGTGCTTGCCGCACAAGTGAGCGGTGAAGTACTTAGTTGGCACCCAAACTTTGTTGCAGGCGGCGTAGTGAAGCGCGGCGATGTTTTATTTAGCATTGAGTCTGACACCTATGAAGCTGATGTTCTAAGAGCCGAAGCGCAAATATCCCTAGCACAAGCAACGCTTACCGAAGAGCTTGCCCGCCAAAAAGTTGCTACGCGTGAAGCACGCAACCTACCTAAGAATCAAGTAAGCGACTTATATTTACGTAAACCGCAAGTGATAAGCGCCAAAGCTCAACTAAAATCAGCGCAAGCAGGGCTACGCACCGCCAAGCGGAATTTAGCCAAAACACAAGTTAAAGCCCCCTACGACGCGCTGATTGTGTCACGAGATATTGGCACTGGCCAATTTGTTAGTGCCGGCATGCGAGTCGCGCAAATCAATAACATCGAAACCGCCGAAATTATAGTACCTGTTGCAGGCTTTGATACTCCCTTTTTAATTGACAACATTCAGAGCACGCCCGCCATGGTAACTTCACAAGGCAGAGTAAAAATTCAGCGCGAAGCGTTTATCCATCGTAATTTAGGTTTAGTCGACCAAGACACTCGAATGCAGCATTTGGTGATTAGAATAGAGGACCCCTATGGGCTGTCGACGAACCAAGCTAGCTTAAAATTTGGTACCTACGTAGAGGTTAAGTTTACGGGTAAGTCTCTGGACAATGTCTATAAAATTCCGCAGTCGCTAGTGAATAAACGTAAAATTTGGGTAGTTGATGACCAAGACCAACTGCGCTCGCACGCAGTAGAAGTTATCCGTGAAGAAGGCAGCTACTTTTTTATCAGCAGTGGACTGAAGCCCCAAGAGCGTTTAGCTAAAAACCTGCCTGAATATCCGCAAAATGGGATGAAAGTAAAAGTCATTAATGCAGACGGTGTCGCTATAAACAATACTAGCGAGACAGGCGCGGTTTCTGCCATGTCTGTCAAGTCTTCAGCAAGTTCACTCTAGCGTAGCATTAAGGAGACCAAGATGTCAGATATAAAGAACCAACACGCTCCCGCTACCGAACCTTCTGAGCCTGAAGCAAAAAGCCGCGACGGTATAGACGGTACAAGCGGCATTATTGCCTATTTTGCACGCAACCCAGTAGCAGCAAACCTGATGATGATATTTATCATCGTGGTCGGCATTGCCAGTTACTTTTCAATTCAAAAACAAATGTTTCCGGCGGTTGAGCGTAACTACATTAATGCGTCAATTGCGTATCGTGGCGCATCCCCCCAAGAAATTGAAGAAAGCATCACAATAAAAATTGAAGAAGCCGTTAAAGATATTGCTGAAATTAAAGAATCTGTAGGTCAGTCATGGCGTGGCGGCGGCCGTGTAACGATGGAAATAGACGCCGACGCAGAACTCCCCGATGTGCTCGATAAAGTAAAATCTCGAATAGACGGCGTGGCTACCTTCCCAAGTTCGATGGAGCCTATAATGGTGGCTCAGCAAGAATGGAATCAAGACGTCGTTGAGATGGCATTGGTAGGCGACTTAGCCCTTGAAGAGCTAAAACCCTTCGCTCAACAAATTGAAAAAGAACTACTTGCTTTAGGCAACGTGCAGCTCGCAGAAGAAAACTCGCCTCAAGATGAAATTGGGATAGAAATAAAACCTGAGATGCTGCGCAAGTACAGCCTAACCATTAACGACGTTACACAAGCTATTCGCCGTTATTCAGCAAACTTTTCTGCGGGCCAAATACAAACCGACACCGGTACCATTGCCGTGCGTGTCGAAAATCAGTTCTACAATGGCGAAGAATTTGAAGATATCCCTGTGAAAGTCGGTGCCGGTGGTGCAAGGGTATTGCTAAAAGACGTGGCCATAATTAAAGATGGGTTTACCGAAGGCGAACGTTACTTTCGCTTTAATGGCGAAAACGCCGTGTCTATCAATGTAAAGGCAACCAAAACACAAGACATCGTGCCCATCGCAGACTCAGTGAGGCGCTATGTAGAGGCCAAAAACCAAGAATTACCTGAGGGCTTGTCGGTAGAGATCATTGTCGATTTTACCTATTACCTTAATGGCCGGCTCGACATGATGCTTAGTAACTTAGCTCAAGGCGCAGTGCTTGTATTTTTGATGCTTGCCCTGTTTTTGCGCTTTAAGTTAGCTTTTTGGGTCATGGTAGGTTTACCGGTTTGCTTTTTAGGCGCCTTAATGATGATGCCTGTAGTGGGTATTACAATAAATATTTTGTCGCTATTATGGTGCTGGGCATAGTGGTTGATGACGCCATTGTAATAGGCGAAGCTGCCTATACCGAAATTGATAATCACGGCGCCAACATTAACAATGTAGTAATTGGTTCTAAACGCGTGGCAACGCCGGCAACATTTGGCGTACTTACTACCATGGCAGTATTTGCACCGGTATTATTTAGCAGCGGTCCAACCGCAGACTTTTTCATTAATATATCGGGCGTGGTAATTTTGTGTCTTGCGTTTTCCTTGATTGAGTCAAAGCTAATATTGCCCGCACATATTGCGTCATCAACCTTTAAGCCTTTACCTAAAAACAGCTGGCGTAATAAGTTTAATAAGAAGTTCTTTAGTTTTGTCAACGGTCCATACAAACGCTTCGTGATATTTTGCACGCAAAACCGATGGCCTACCCTTGCGGCATTTATTGGCATGCTGGTAATTTCGTGGTCTTTAGTCAGTGCTAATTATGTACGAATGGTACCCGAGCCCAAAGTACCTCACGATTTCCCTAGCATTAGTATTGAAATGAGTGAAACCGTTTCAGACTTGCAAACAATCGAAGCGTTGCAAACAATTGAGCGAACTATTCTTCAGATTGAGTCAGAAATTATTGATGAATATGGCTCGGGAATGATAAGAGACATAATGGTATTTAACCAAGGCCGCAACCGAGGCCGCATTATGGCGCCGCTAGTGGATGAAGACCTCAGACACTTTAACACCTTCGAATTAGCTCGCAGATGGCGAGAACGCATTCCAGAAATACCCGGCATGAAATCATTTACCGTGCAAGACGATGTTAATGGCGGTGGCGGCGGTGGTGAGTTTGGTTACCAAATTTTTGGCACCGACATCCCTACCCTTAATGCCGCCGGCAGAATGCTTATTGAGCGCCTGCAAGAAACCGAAGGTGCATTTGACGTAAGCTCAACCATTGACCCCGACAGTAAAGAAGTACAAATGGAATTAAAACCCGTTGCTTACGACCTAGGTTTAGACTTAAGCAGTATTGCTGGTCAAGTGGGCGCAAGTTTTTATGGCGGGGAAGCCCAGCGCGTATTGCGCGACGGTGAAGAAGTAAGAGTTATGGTGCGCTACCCGAGGCTCACTCGAGAGCGCTTTGCTGACTTAAAATATGCGGTTATTCGCACTCCTAGCGGTCAAGAGGTGATGCTTGGCGACGTGGTGGATTTAATCGAAACTCCAGGCATTAGTTATATTCGCCGAGAAGACGGTAACCGCAACGTATATGTGTGGGGAAGCATCGACGAAGAGCAAGTAGAGCCAAACGAACTCATTAAAAATGTGCGAGAAAACCTGCTGCCCGATAT
Organism: uncultured Glaciecola sp.; assembly: GCA_964643575.1. Taxonomy (GTDB): domain Bacteria; phylum Pseudomonadota; class Gammaproteobacteria; order Enterobacterales; family Alteromonadaceae; genus Glaciecola. The sequence continues at coordinate 9,514 of CAZXTD010000035.1, forward strand.
CATTAAACAATTCCCCGGGGTAAGCACTGAGCTCGGCGGTAAAATCGAAGAACAACAGGCTGAACAGGCTGAGCAAATTCGCTTTTTCGTTATAGCGCTTATTGTGATTTATATACTCTTAGCTATTCCGCTTAAAAGCTACTCACAGCCGCTTATTGTTATGTCGGTAATACCCTTTAGCTTAACTGGCGCTATTTGGGGTCATTTCTTTTTGGATCTTGATTTAAGCCGGTTCTCTATGTTTGGTCTAATCGCGGCCGCGGGAGTTGTAGTAAATGACTCTTTGGTGATGATTGATTTTATCAATACGAGGCGCAAACAAGGTGTGGCCATTAAACAGGCTGTTATTGAAGCGGGCTGCGCACGTTTTAGGGCAATTATTTTGACCTCGATTACTACGTTTGTTGGCGTGTTACCCATTATGTTTGAAACAAGCCTGCAAGCTGGGTTTGTTATTCCGATGGCCGTAGCACTTGGTTTTGCCGTCATGTATGCCACTTTAGTTACCTTATTATTGATACCTTGTTTGTATTTAATTCTTGGGGATATTAGTGCCTTTTTTAAAGCGATTGGTAGGTTGTTTGTGAGAATTTCTAGCTACATTGGAGGCAGGTTGAGTAAGCCTGCAAAAAGCGTGTAGATTTATACTATTTAGGACAATTCCAAGCTATTGTAATAACGTAAACTTCAAGCCACCTTGCTGATAAAAAGCGGTATGGTGGCTTTTTCATAAACCTCAAAAATCTTCATATTAAACAAGTTCGTAACAACCTCAGTTCGAAGAGAAACAACAATAAACACGTGTTTTTATATTGGGAAGTCAGGAAAGGTTCTGCAATCTTGATAATTCTTCCAAATGGCACAAAAATTGAATGCGTTGAACGAATTGAATGCGTTGAACGAATTGAATGCGTTGCCGTATCAAACTTATAACCAATATATTAAAGAGGTATTTAAATTTATGCCAAAAGTGCTAATAGTTGACGACTCTGCGCTCATGCGAAAATGCCTGAAAAGTATTTTAGAAAAAGCAGGTCTTATAACTGATGTTGCACGTAACGGTCAGGAATGCCTGGAGAAAATTTCAACTTTTAACCCCGACGCTATAACACTCGACATTAATATGCCGGTCATGGACGGTATAACGTGTTTGAGTATGATAATGAACACAACGCCAAAACCCGTGGTTATGGTCTCTTCGCTCACTGAAAAAGGCGCATCAGCCACTTTTGAAGCTCTGGAATTAGGCGCACTAGACTATGTTCCTAAACCGACTATAGTCGGATCGGCGGACACATCCCAATCAGCTAACTTGCTTGTCGAAAAAGTACTCTCAGCAACCAAGACTAATATGGGCCAAGCGAGAAGTATTGAGAACAAAATTAGAATTGCGCGAGAAAAAGCAGAAGTCAAACTTGAACGCTCAAGACAAAAAACGTCTACGACAAGCAAGAAGAACTTAGTATTGATTGGTGTATCTACGGGAGGACCCGGCTGCTTGCAAGAAATACTGCAGTCGTTTGACGAGAGTTTCCCTGTACCGATTGTCATTGCCCAACACATGCCTGCAAGGTTTACTAAAGTTTTTGCGGAGCGTCTCAATAAAATATGTAAACTTAAGGTTCAAGAAGTTGACGGTACACACGCACTTGAAGCCGGCAGTGTCTACATCGCCAAAGGTGATACTGACGCCACGATTATTAAACAAGGTCGTCAATTAATGGTCACTTCTGTGCCTATCGATAATGCATATTTATGGCACCCTAGTGTAAGTAAGCTAGTGTCATCTGCCCTGCAAATGGTGTCCGCTGAAAAACTAGTGTGCGTTCAATTGACGGGTATGGGTAATGATGGGGCAGATTCGATGGGACTTGCTCATAAAAAAGGCGCACTTACAATTGCGGAGTCACAAGAAACCGCCATTGTATACGGAATGCCTAAAGAGTTAGTTGCGGCGGGCGGTGCAACACTTGAACTGCCCAACTATAAAATTGCAGACGCGATCAAAGATTCCCTAGTATAGGGAATCGATAATAAATTAGTTACCGCTAGGCGCAGGTGGCGCTGGCCTTGGGTCAAAATCCGTCATCGCCATATATGCCGTCACTATCGCCCATACCGTTTGGTTTTGACGTATTGCATCTAAGTCTATTTTATCTAGCGTATCGTTGGCAGAGTGATGATAGTCAAAGTAAAAGGTGCCGTCTTGTTTTAATGCAATCACGGGTACACCGTAGTTAGGCAGCATTGATACATCTGGCCCCCCGTTAGTGGTATTGTTGCCCAAAGCTACTCCCATACTCTCCAGCATACTGTATAGCGCCTTAGGGTTATCGCGCACTGCTTCATTAAAGCGAGTATCTATTTGATAAATTGCCCCTGCTCCAAAATCAGACTCTGCGGCCATAATAATATTGCCTAGGCTGTCTTTGTTGTCTCGCACATATTGGTATGCACCCACTAAACCAATTTCTTCAGCAGCATAAAGTACTACTCGAATAGTGCGTTTTGGTTGGCCTATTGTTTCTTTAATAAGCTTTGCCGCTGCGCTCACTATGCCAACACCTGCGCCATCGTCTAAAGCGCCGGTGCCCAAATCCCAAGAGTCTAAATGCGCACTTATCAATACAAGCTCATCGGGTTTTTCAGTGCCTGTAAATTCACCAATTACGTTATACGATGTTTGCCAGCCTGCGTCTTTGGCTTGCATGTTTAAATCGAGCATTATTGCTTCATTGGTATTTTCAAACATTGCTTCTAGGGTGTCTGCATCAGAGTTTGAAATAGCGCCTGCTGGAATTTTTTCAATGTCGTCGCTGTAGCGCATAACGCCAGTATGGGCAAAGCGTGAGTTATCAGTACCAACCGACCTGATAATTACAGCTGAAGCGCCAAGCTTTGCTGCTTCAACTGCACCGCTCACTCGGTTAGGTACCACTTTGCCATAAAAACGCCCCGCTCTGTCGCGCTGCATACGAGTATTTAAAAACACGATATTGCCTGCAATTTGCTCAGAGCTTGCCTTGCCTAAGGCCTCTAACGAATCAAACATAAATACCTGCGCTCTAATGCCATTTTCAGGCGTGGCTACAGACCCCCCTAAAGCAGTTACCATAAGGTTTTGCTGAAAAGGCGCCGTTATCATCGCATCAGCAAAGCCTCTTTCCCAATTTCTGACTCTTACCGGTTGTTTATACACTTTATCAAAGCCTAACTCGTCAAATTTAGCCTCAGCCCATGCAACTGCGCGTTTATCGCCAA
>CAZXTD010000035.1:12784-31527 GCA_964643575.1 uncultured Glaciecola sp.
CTTAACAATATCGTAAGCTAAGTCGCTTTGCTCGCTCGCCGCTTTGACTTTGGCTAGGTAAGGTAAGCTAGCAGAAGCACTACCAATCGCTTCAGTTGTTTGCACTCTATTAGTCGCTTGAGCACTAGCAGTATTAAGGCTTGTTTGGGACTGAGCACAAGCCATCAATGCGCCTGATATTGCGCAAATAGTCATAATTTGAGAAATGCGTTTTGTTGATATTTGCTTAAAAGCAGGCAGACTTCGCAGTTGATTCAAACGGGGTATATTTGATGAATTGGTCATTGTGTTCCTGTTGCTATTCTTATGGGTGTGATTATCACAAAGCTATAACATACTAACAACTCCTAGCATCCGCAACTAAACCAATATCAAATAGTCTTGAAGGAGAGCAAAACCCATTGTTTCCCCTCGCTTGTCATAAACTATGCCCGCTGGTCATAAATCGATTTTATACTACTACGCGATCGGGTAAGTTATTTTTCATGCTATTTATTTGCTTTTTTCTATAATTAATTTAAAAACAGGAATACTAAATGAAGATAATGACGCGTCTTACTTGTATTTTAACACTTGGTGCATGTATGGTGACTATGTCGATGAGTCAGGCTTTTGCATTAAACAGTACTTTCGACGGCAACTGGCGCGGCGAACTTGTATTGCCTGGCAGTATCAAGCTCGCCATTGGCATTGAAATATCCGCAAAGCACTCTGCGCTAACAATTAGTAGCCCTAATCAGGGCATGCATAATCGAGAGCCTACGACATTTTCGATAAGCGGCAATACCGTTAGCTTTACTGACGAAGGTTTAAAGGCATCCTTTGAAGGAACAATTGATGGCAACACCCTCACCGGCACTTTTACGCAAGGCCAAGCACGTCCACTGGTGCTCAAAAAACTGTTGAGCGCAGATCTTAAAAGAATGAAATTTGAAGGTAAATATGTGGGTGACCTTCAAATCAACAAAAATGCGACCTTACCTTTAGTGCTGCATGTTGCAGTTATCCCAGACGGGTTTTCAGCCATGCTCGACAGTCCTTCACAAAACAGCTTTGGCATTCCTATTAATGAAATCAACCTCGACATGAATACGCTCACCTTTACGTCATCGCTGTTAGGTGCAAAATTTGAAGGTAATGCGCCTGAGGCTGACACAAATTCTGATATGACATATACGGGCGTATTTATACAAGGTATGCCGCTGCCACTGACTTTAAGCAAAGTTGGTGCAGACAACGCGCATTTACAATTTGAACCGCCAAAGTTTGGAGACAAAGGAGGCAGTGCTGCCGTTGTCTCGGCAGCCGGTGTCGAAACCCGGTATTGGCGTGAGCATACGCAAAATAGCCAATACGAAATTGGATCTATTACTAAAACCTTTGTCAGCCTATTGCTTGCACAACAAGTAGTAGACGATACCCTTGACCTTAGTACCACGATAGATAATTATTTTTTGAATGCACCTGCATTATCAATGCTTGACTTAGCTACGCATACAAGCGGACTTGAACGTCTTATGCCGAGTATTCACAATAATGTTGATCCTGCCAATCCATATGCCCATATCACGCGCGCTCTGCTACAGTCAGATCTAGCGAACATGGCAGAACAAGTGCAATCGGTGTCTAATGAACACTTATATTCTAACTTTGGCTACGCGGCACTTGGTGAGGCGCTTGCAATGCACGCAAACAAAAGTTTGTTTGCTTTGATGCAAAACAAGGTTTTTGAGCCCTTGTCTATGCAGAGCTCTTACTTATCGGTAGCGCCTAAGCAAGCATCCGCTAGTTTGGTGCAAGGCCACAACAACGCTGGCACAAGAGTACCCGCATGGTCGCTTGGCGCGGCCTCGGGCGCTGGCGCGATTGTGTCGACTCTAGGCGACATGGTTACTTACGCAGAGTTTATGATGTCATTGTCCACAGAATATCCCGACTTAGCAGCGCTGCTATTTGCGTCATATGGCCCTACGGGTAGCTGTTGCCAACAAGGCCTTGCTTGGGTTTTAATGGAAGATGACAACGGTAAAACATATGCGTGGCACAATGGTATGACGGGCGGCTTTAGTGCGTTTATCGGATTTTATTTAGACGGCTCAAAGGCTGTCGTTATGCTCAATAACCAAGCAGCCAGTTTTGACAATACCGCTCATGCGCTACTTACCGACAATATTGCTTTACAGAGTATTTGATGCAATCAAAGTATTTTCATTTATACCAATTTTTAGCTTGGCTTGGCGTTTATGCTTTTATCACGGGGTCTATATTTTTTACTCGCGGCCTTAGCCCCTATGAGCCCTACTTTGCTTTAAGTTTAATTGGCGGTGCGGCGCTCTATTCTTATTTTATTCGCTATTTATTTATTCGCTTTTGCAGCAACTTCGTCTTTTTCGGCCAGCTAGTTTATTTTACAGTCCAGGCTATGATAGGCGCGAGTATAGGCGCTTTTTGTTTAGTTGTATGTGTACTGTTATTTAGTCATTATGAATTAATTATACCTATTCCTAGCGCAAGCCTTGCTTTTGCCGCCAAGACAATGTTTTGGGGCAATTGGTATAATGTGCTGTTAGCTCTTGTTTTTTGGTCTTTTTTCTATCTTCTTATTGGCAAAATACGCCAACTCTATGCCACCAAGGAAGCCCTTGCCAGCAGCCAACTTGAAGTGCTCTCGCAGCAGCTTAATCCGCACTTTTTATTTAATACCCTCAATAACATTCGCGCCAGTATATTAGAAGAACCTCACAAAGCGCGTGATAGCCTAGCGCAACTTTCTGACATGTTACGCTACACACTAAATCAGCATCCTAAAGATAAAGTGTTGTTGCAAGAAGAACTGAGCATAGTTGAAGAATATATTGCACTGTGCAAAATACAGTTTGAAGATAGGCTGGAGTTTAGTGTTAAGATAGAACCTGAAGCGCTTGGAGCGTTGATTCCCAAAATGCTGCTGCAACTGTGTGCTGAAAACGCGATAAAGCATGGTATTTCTCGGCTTGCACAAGGAGGCGAAGTTGGCATTGATGTGAGTGTAGTTGATGACAAACTGCAATTAAAAGTAACTAATCCTGTTCCTGAAAAGCATGCCGAGTTGGGCATAGACGATGTTAAGCAGCTCCAAGCATCTGTAGATAAAAACGTTCCCGATTATTTGTCGGCCGGTGTTGGTTTGCGAAATATTCGTTCGCGTTTAGCTTTACTTTATGCGCGATCAAAAACAACTAAACCCTCGTTAACGCTCGACATACAGAACGAGCAAGCTGTTGTAAATATTACTATTCCTTTGCAATTTAGTGAGCAGGACAAATAGATGCGCATCGCCATTGTAGATGACAGCCGCCTAGCAAGGCTCGAGCTCAAACAACAAATCGCTAATCTAAACGAACAAAGCGATACGGCAAAATATGAGATAGTGTCTGAAGCTGCAAACGTGAAGGAAGCCTTAGCCTTACTCAATAAACATCACATCGATTTATTGCTGCTCGATATAGACCTGCCCGATGGCAACGGCTTTGACGTACTTGAACAAGCAAGTAAAGTCCCGCAAACCATATTTGTAAGCGCCTATGACGAATACGCCATTAAGTCATTTGAATACAACGCCCTCGACTATTTAATGAAACCCGTGCGGCAAAATAGGCTAGAGCAAGCACTGAACAAAGTAAAAAACAAACGCGCGCAAAATAAGCTCACGCCCGAAAACCGTATATTTATAAAAGACCGCGACCAATGCTTTTTTGTCAGTATTGAAGATGTTTATGCTTTTGAAGCACTCGGCAATTACACAAAAGTGCACCTAAACAATGCCGCACCATGCGTGTACCGGCCTATCAGTAATATTCACGAGCGCCTCGACGCTAAGTTATTTTTTAAAGCCAGCCGCAGTTGGCTAGTGAATACGCACTTTATTAATAAAATTGAAGCCATGGAAAATGGCAGTTTTTGTGTGCGCATGCAAAATGGCTTGGAGCTTGTAATTTCTAAGCGCCAAGCGGCGCAGTTCAAACGAGAGTGGTCACTGTGAGATGCTAAAACCATAACATATTGTTGGCACTCTATTACGATTTTGCCATTTTTGGAATAGGTTTTAGTTTAAGGTCGTAGCCATCTTTTATCGCTTGTATTGAGGCTAGAATCATCGCAACGGTAAGGTCTTCGATAGTTTTTTTGTCGGTCACTTTGCGGTTTAAGCACTGGCCGGCCGCTTCGGGCAATCCAAACGAAATATCGACGGTAGGAATGGCTAACGACATTGGAATATCGAACGTTTTCGAAATTATGTCTGCCAAATAATTTACCGCTTGGTCTCTTCCGTATTCAGTATACCCGCCAACCGACGACAAACTTGGATCCGATTGTAAGCGGCTGATTAACAGCCCTTTTTCATCTATATAATTTAAGTAAGCTTGGGTAACGCCGCGTACAAGTTGTTCTAAGGTTGTCGCTTCGGTCGCAGCTTTGTGTTGAGCTGAACGCAGCGATTTCATTTCTCGAACATACAAAGCTTGCAGTAGATGAGTCGTGCTAGGAAAGTATGAGTATACGGTGGACTTACTTATACTAAGGGCCTTTCCAATTTGCTCGATACTCACCGCAAACACGCCTTCTTCTGAAACAACTCTTGCGGTGTATTTTAGAATTTCTTGCTCTCGTACTTCAGGAGATAAACGTACTCTCGTCTTTTTTGTTTTATTCATACCATTGAACTTAAAAAAACATCCACGTAGGACGGTTGTAGCGTGCCTCGAGCATAATGTTTTTCATGCTCAAATGCACGCTAATTGTTACTGCGCTAAAAATTGCTGAATATAGGCGCTGACTTGTTCTGAATGCGACAAAAAGGGGGCGTGTTCATCGGTATCAACAATCTTTATTTCTAAATCATTGATGTAATTTGGGATAAGCTTGAAGACATCATCAGAAAACGCAGGGTCACCCTTTGACCAAATCAATAATGCAGGCACATCTACTCTTGCATCTGCACTAGGCCACATATCATCCTCATTTATTTGGTCAAATTCAGGAATATTCGCCCTATACCACTTCACTGCAGATTGAGCAGCATTAGGTTGTTCCCAAGCATTTAAATACGCTTCTTTAAAAATATCGTTAACAAGGCCATTTTTATGTTTCTCTTCTATACCCTCCCATAACAATTCGGGCCCACGAATCGCGAATAAGGTTCTTGCTAGCCAACCATCGAGCTTGTGAATGTATTTAGAGCGCTCTCGCTGAATCTCACTGTGTTGCAACACCTTTAAAAACACATTGGGTGCAACCCCATTAATAAGCACTAATTTTGAGACTCGTTCAGGATAAAGTTGCGCAGTTGTCCATGCTAAGCCGGCTCCCCAATCGTGGCCCACTATTACTACTTTTTTGTTGGGAGACAGTGCATTGATGAGTCCTAGCACATCTGATACTAGTTTTTCGATATGATACTCAGTTGCTGCTTGGGGTTTGTCAGAATAGCCGTAACCTCTGTTGTCGGGCGCAATGGCCCGATAATCACCTTGAAGGTTATCAATAATCTTGTACCAAGCTTCACTAAAATAAGGAAAACCATGCAAAAAAAGTACGAGCTCACCGCTACCTTTCTCGATATATCTAAACGTTAATCCATTAACTGACACAAATTTGTTATCAAACCCTAGATAACTCTTTTTGCTCTCTTGCATGGATACGCGCGTCTCGGGTGAACAAGCTGATAAACACAAGAACATCGCTATTACTAAAACAAACAATCGCATAAAGACTCTCTTTAATGAATTCAAACTGCACTTTATTGCAGTTAAATCCAAATAAAACACTAACACAGCATTTAAACAAGATTTTTATCACTATTTTTAAATATTAATGAGTATAAGTACAATAAATAATTAACAATAAATTAACTAAATTCAAGTTTAAATTATTACAACTTACTGTTTTATATGAATTTAAAACAAACATAAAATGAGAAACTTATAACAAAAAATCATATTGTTAAATTTAAGTTAATATATTTATTGACTAATGAACACTTATTCAATAGCGTTGCGCTTACAAAGAATTATTTGTTGTGTTTTAGCAAATCATTTCTAGGCAAACGTAAGAATATAAGGTTCAGGAGGGTCGGCTTATGCCACAGCAAAACATTCAATTACTTGGGCGTTCAAGGTTATCAAGCGCGGTTATCAATGCATTGTCGTGCAAAGTAGCATCAACGTTAGCAACTACAATAAAAACAGCTAAATATGCTGCAGTAAGCACTGCGATGTTGGGTGCTCTGTGTAGTAGTGTTGCTCAAGCACACCAACAAAACACATCTGAGGGTGAAGCATTAGCTGAACAAAACCAAACTGAAACTAACGAGCCAACAATAGAAAAAATCATTGTTACTGCATCAAAACGGCCGCAAACACTCCAAGACACGCCCATAGCAGTTAGTGTGACTGACGCGCTGGATATTGAACAAACAAAGATTATTGATGTCTTGGACTTACAAGCGTTGGTGCCCACATTAAAAGTCAGTCAAACCAGTATTACCTCTGTTACTAGTTTTAGTATTCGTGGCTTTGGTAGTGCGGCGACTAACCTAGGCACAGAGCCGTCTGTTGGCGTTTTTATTGACGGCGTTTTTCGCTCTCGCGGCGGCAGTGCAATTAATGACTTGCCCTTAGTCGAAAGAATTGAAGTGCTAAGCGGCCCGCAGAGCACTTTATTTGGTAAAAACGCATCTGCCGGTGTGGTGAGTATTGTTACCCAAGCACCTACTTTTTCGAGAGAAGCGCGAGTTGATGCCACTTTTGGCAACTACAACCAAAGAATACTCAAAGGCTACTATTCTGATGGTGTTAGTGATGAACTGGCGCTTAGCTTATCGGCCAGTATTAACAAACGAGATGGCTTTGTTGAATCTTTACAGCCAGGAATTGAAGACCCAGATAACAGAGACCGCTGGAGCTTTAGAGGTCAAGCATTATGGGAAGCAACTAATGATACTAGCGTAAGAGTTATAGCTGATTACAGTGAAATTAATGAAATCTGCTGTAGTTCAACCAATGTTATCAATGGGCCAATAAATGGTGCCGTGCTCGCTTTAGGCGGTGTTGTGCTGAGTGATGAGGACCCCTTTGCTCGGCAATCTGTGTTAATTAAATCACCACAAAGTGATATCGAAGACGGCGGTATATCAGTACATGTAGATGTGGATTTTGACAGTTTCTCATTAACAGCAATTTCTGCTTATCGCTTTAACAACCTTATTGCCTCTACACCGGTTGGCAACAGTTCGGTTGATACAACAACCTCTGTACGTGATATCGAAATTAGCGCATTTAGCCAAGAAGTCAGACTGGTCTCGACGGGCAACGGCCCGTTCAGCTGGATTGCTGGCGGTTTTTATTACGATGAAGAAATAGACTCAACAGATGCATTAGAATACGGCCCTAGCTTACGGCCCTTTGTTGATATTCTAACCGGTGGCGCACTTACAGGTTTGGAAGGTGCCCTTGGCTTACCTGCTGGTACTTTTTATCCAGACGGTATTGCCGTTGCTTATGCTGAAGGCCAAAGTAATAAAGACTTCTCATTGTTTGCATCGGGTGACTATAAGATCACTGATGAATTTACTCTGACAGCAGGACTCAATTACACCAACGACAGAAAACAAGCATTTGTTGAAGAGGTCTCTAACCCCGACGCATTTTCAGCCATAAACTTTAATACCTTTGCCGGCGGCGCTTTTGCAGCGCTCGGCCCAGCTCAATTTCGCCCGCCTATTGTTAGTTTCCCAAATTCGCTTGAAGACGGCAAGTCTGATGACAGCGAAGTGACTTATCTATTGCGTGCAGCATATAAAATGAATGAGCACTACAACTTTTATTTAAGTCACGCAACAGGCTTTAAATCGACCGCATGGGATTTAACCGCTTTCTCTCGACCAGCGATCGAGCTTGCTTCAGCACTCGATGCGTCAGGCGAAAATTCTTCAAACCCCAAATATGGTTCACGTTTATCTACGCCCGAATATTCAACAGTAAACGAGCTGGGGATGAAAGTTTGGTATAAGAACTTTCAAGCAAATGTTGCCATTTTTGATCAGTCGCTTGAAGACTTCCAGGTCAGAAGTTACGACGGACTCAATTTCTTCCAAGCTAATGCAGGTAAAACTTCGGTAGATGGCGTTGAATTTGATTTACGTTTTGTTGCCTCAGAAAATTGGGCCTTTACCTTTGCGGGCACTTATTTAGACCCCATTTTCGACGACTTTAGAAATGCACCACCTGGCCCCAATACACCGAGAGATGCACAAGGAAGACCCCTTCCACAAGACTTATCAGGAACACGCCCATTAAATATACACGACAAAAGCGCCGTGTTAGGCCTTGTATACACCACTTCGTTTAACACCTTCGACATGTATGCAAGAGCAGATTACACCTACGAAAGCGCATTGGTATTTGCGCCAGCAGGCAGCATTACTGGCACTAATCCTGAATTTACTCGCCAAGTTAATACCTTAGGCGCGAGTGTCGGTATGCAATTTAATAATGGTTTGGGCGTGCAAGTATTTGGACGCAATTTAACTAACGACGAATATTTATTATCAGTATTTGGGCAGTCAGGACAAGCCGGTACGGTGGGCGCAAATATCAGCCAGCCAAGAACTTACGGCGTAAGTTTAAGCTACGCTTTTTAAGTGGCACTTAAGCATTGCACGCAAAAATACAAATACATAATCGATTAAAGGTTTAAGCATGAAATTGAAGATGAACGGATTAAAAGCAATCGTCACAGGTGGTAGCCGAGGGATAGGCAAAGCAGTCGTTGATAATTTTGTTGAAGAAGACATGAAAATTGCGACGTGCTCTAGAGGTGAACAATCACTGGCTGAAGCAGCTAAGAGCTGGCAACACAGCAAATACCCTGTTTATACCAAGCCCCTAGATGTAACTAATGAAGCAGACTATGCAAAGTGGTTTGAAGATGCCGTTGAGCACCTTGGTGGTTTAGATGTATTGGTGAGCAATGTAAGCACGCTTACCACTGCGTCGGGCGTAGATGAATGGAAGGCGCGGTTTGATGTGGATCTAATGCAACATGTTCGACTCACTCAAATGGCCGTTCCTTTCTTAAAAAAAAGCCAGTCACCGTCGGTTGTCTTTGTGGCTTCAATTGCATCTGTTTTAGCCAAAATATCGCCTAACGAAATAGAATATGGCGCAGTAAAAGCCGCGCTCACATCGTACGCAATGAAAATGGCCAACCAACTTGGTGAGTTTAATATTCGGGTGAATGTAGTCTCACCTGGGCCTATTTTGCACGAGCAAGGCCATTGGGCAATGATGAAAAAGGCGCAACCTGAATTTTATAATTATGTTGCCTCACTTTCTGCTTTTAATCGTTTAGGCACACCTCAAGAAGTGGCTGATCCAATCACGTTTTTATCAAGCCCCAGGGCCTCTAATTTAACTGCTGTAAATCTAAGAATAGATGGCGGCACAGTCAAAACAGTAAACTTCTAATTGGTTATCCGCTTACAATAAGGATTAGCGTAATGAACAAACTTTCAATAGTGGGCTTAAGTATTATATGTTTGAGCGGTTGCTCTTGGTTTTCGTCGCCACCCACCCGAGTCGACAATCCTGTTGTGCAAGGAGTAAACTTTGTTGGCATGACAGTAGCCGACATCGAACGCACCACCACCTTGTACCAAAATGCCACAAATGTTGATTTGTTAAATGATGGTAGGCTCGAATCAGACCCACTGTTAAATGCCTTAACAAACCGAAATAATGCAGCAGCAAATACACGATTGCTTCGAGGTGTAAATGCGCAGCTACTGTTATTGCAATTTGACAATCCTGCGGCCTCTTCACTTTCCATGCCGAGCATAGATGCGAATGGGCCAGGTATTGCACATTTAGCTTTTCAAGCAGTCGAAAAATCTGAAACCTACCAAAAATTTTTAGCCGGTGGTGCACAACACATTGGCAGCCCAGAGATGATGAAAAACCCTCGTACGCAAGTATCTTATGCTTATGTACGAGACAGTGATGAACTTATTGTTGAAATTGAACACGTTGATGTTGAGGCGCTTGAGTTACCCGCACCGCCTAAAAATGATATACGAATTCGTCATATATCTTTAGCGACACAAGACATGGAAAGCCTTATCGATTTTTATTCAATTCTATTAGAAACACAAAACCCTCGTCAGTCGGGTTACTTATTTCCCAATAAAGGCGAGTTTATAGACAATATTTCTGGATTACCTGAAAGTGAAACTGAATTTGCTTGGTTTCAAGTCAGAAACTTAGAATTAGAAATTATCCAGTATCACAATCCGCAACCCGCTGAACAAAAGAACATGCGCCCATTCGACGCGCCGGGCTTTAATATGATTGTATTTGATGTAGCAAACCTTGATGACGCTCGCAAACTATTCATAGAAGCAGGTGGTGAAATCGTCGTTGAATCGGGTGCACTAAAAGGCGAACAAATATTTTTGGGCCGTGACCCCGACGGCAACTTGCTAGGGTTCCAAGCCCTTGACGCAAGCTCGCCCTTTTCTGCTAAAAACTTTAAAGACAACGGTTTAGGTTAATGGTTAAGCCTTCGCTCAAGGCGACTTTATGGAGTTTGTAAATTTATGTTAGCGCGTATTTGTCACTGGATAATTGTTGTCCTATTTATTTTGATTTCTTTGCCGCTTATCTTTTTGGGGGCTTATTTAGCGTATTTAGGCGGTAGCCTTTATTACGTAGTCGCGGGGATTGCAGTATTTTATTGTGCAATACTGATGATTAAAGGTAAGCCTTTAGCACAAAAAGTATATGCCACGCTTTTGGTCTTTACACTTGTCTGGGCAGTTTATGAATCAAGCTTTTATTGGTTAGCATTTTTGCCAAGAGTTGGCATGTGGCTGGTATTAGGTATTTGGTTTATCACACCTTGGTATGAAAAAACGCTAAAGGCCTCTGTTAATGGAATCGATGGAGAGACTGATCACAACCCTAACTCATCATGGCGTTTCATTTTAATACCAAGCGCGTTGACACTCGTTGTGCTTGGCATCACTACACTGCAAGGTTACGAGCAAAATGGAACTGGCACTCAAAGAGTGCTTTCAACAAACCAAAGTTTGCCTGATGAAGGCAGCAACAATATTACCGACTGGAAGCAATACGGTAACACCGATGGCGGAACTCGATTCGCCCAACTCGAACAGATTAATACAGAAACCGTAGGCAGGCTTAAAGAAGTCTGGCGCTATCGCACAGGAGTTGAGCAAGATTTTAAGATGACTCCTTTGCAGGTAGGTAATCACCTTTATATTTGCGGCGCACTCAACGTCATGATGGCAGTCAATAGCGATACCGGTGAAGAAGTATGGCGCTACGATCCTCAAGTTACACCTCCGGGTGCTAATCAGTACGCGCGCACCTGCCGCGGGCTTAGCTATCATGAGGCACCCGCCGATTACAACGGTCAATGCCCTGCCCGTATTTTAGTTGGCACCGTTGACGCAAGGCTGCTTGCCGTTGATGCATTAAGTGGCAAACCCTGTACTGATTTTGGCGACAACGGCAGTGTTGATTTAAGTAAAGGCATGGGTCTGTTTGAGCTGGGGGAATATTATGTGACTTCGCCACCGGTAATAGCAGATGATGTTGCTGTTGTTGGCGGGTTAGTTGCTGATGTACAAGATTTGGGCTTGCCCTCTGGCGTAGTTAGAGCTTTCGATGCTATTACGGGAGAGTTTGCATGGGCATGGGATTTGGGCAACCCTGGCTATTACGGCGAACCCGCCGAGGGTAAGACCTACACGCCGGGTACGCCTAATGTATGGACTATCATGAGTTACGACCCTGAGCTCGACCTCATTTATGCGCCTACAGGCAACGCTGCTCCTGATTATTGGGGAGGAGCTCGACGAGACTTTGACGATGAATGGTCGTCGTCTATTGTTGCGTTAGACGGCGCAACAGGCGCGCCTAAATGGAAATTTCAAACTGTTTACCGAGATGTTTGGGACTTTGACCTTGCATCTCAACCTGTGCTGGTTGACGTTGAAAAAGATGGCGTCATGGTGCCCTCTGTTGCTGTACCAACAAAAACCGGAGAAATATTTTTACTCGACAGGCGCGATGGTACGCCTGTTCATCCAATTGAATATAAAGACGTGCCGCAGAGCGACCTGTATGGCGAGAATCTATCGCCAGTACAACCCTTTTCGCCGCTTCCAAATTTCCATCCACATCGATACGAAAAAGACATGTGGGGCTTAACGCCAATTGACCAGTTGGTATGCAGAGTAGAATATAACATCATGAATTATGAGGGCATGTTTACGCCGCCCTCTGCCGACGGCCCATTGCTAATTGGCGGAACGCTCCTAGCGCCGGGCAATTTTGGCGGTTTCAATTGGGGCAGCGTATCGGTTGATGCCGACAACGGCCTGCTCATTGCAGCGCCGCAAATGTTGGTGCATAGGCTAAATATGGCGACCCCAGAGCAAGTGGCAGCAGCAGGGCCTATTGCTCGCTTTATACTCGGCCCTAATCACCCTGCAGTTAGAATGGATCCTGATGCGCCTATGCCAGAACCAAGAGAGCCCGATCCAAACGACCCATTTGACCACGTTCGCATCAAATATTACGGTTGGCCGGAGCCCTTTATGTCGAAGCTTGGTACGCGAGTACCTTGTTTTGAACCGCCATGGGCACGGATTGCGGTAATGGATTTGAATACAAAAGAACTTTTATGGAGTCGCCCATTGGGCTCAATGAAGCACGCAGGCCCATTCGGCATTCGGTCTGGCTTGCCAATTGATGTGGGTGTTGCCGTAAGAGCAGGCACACTTACCACGCGCGGTGGTTTAACCTTCGTGAGCTCAACCATGGATGCAACGGTTAGAGCATTTGACGTTCGAAGCGGCGAGCTTAAGTGGCATCAAGAACTACCAGGCCACAGCCAGTCTACACCCATGAGTTATCAATCAAGTAGCACTGGTAAGCAATATGTCATTGTGACCGTGCCCAACCCGAGCTGGATTTACCCACGCGATTCGGTGACCAATACCTATGAAGACTCGCAAAGCGTGCGCGATGGCAAAGGCGGGTATGTCATTGCCTATGCACTTGAATAATCGCGAAGCTTGGCGCTAGCCCTAAAAAGAGTAAGCAGAACGAATATTGCAATACAAGGAAAAGATAAAATGAATGTAAAAGAAACGGTATCGGCAGAAGAATGGCAGCAACGAGTTGATTTAGCAGCTTGTTACAGAATGGTGGCTTCTTATGGCTGGGATGATTTAGTATTTACTCATATCTCTGCACGAGTGCCAGGGCCTGAGCACCATTTCTTAATCAACCCTTACGGCATGTTGTTTGAAGAAGTCACTGCTTCAAGCTTGGTAAAAGTAGACTTGGCGGGTAACAAGGTGCTTGAGAGCGAGTACAACATTAACCCTGCCGGTTTTACAATCCACAGCGCAGTGCATGAAGCAAGAGATGATGCCAAATGCGTTTTGCATTTGCACACTAGCGAAGGCATTGCAGTCTCAATTCAGGAAGAAGGACTAAAGGCATACAGCCAACAGTCTTTATTTGCACTATCTTCAATGTCTTATCACGATTATGAAGGCGTTGCTTTAAATCCTGACGAAAAAACACGTTTGGTTGCCGATTTAGGCAACACCAATTTTATGATATTACGAAATCATGGCTTACTCACCTGCGCCGACAATATTCCCGATGCCTTTTTAGCCATGTTTATATTGCAACGCAGCTGCGAAATCCAAATTATGGCGCAATCTACAGGCACGCCTCTCATTCCCATTCCCGACAAAATATTAGCCGGTATACAAGCGCAAGGCGAACAGGTTACACGCTCTGCGGGCGGTGCACTTGCTTGGCCGGGAATTTTACGGAAGTTGGATAGAGAGCAGGCTGATTATAAAGAGTAATCAGCCTCACTTGCATTAGTAGGATTGGACATTTTGAGACCGCCACATTCTTCTGCGGTTTTTAAGTTGCCCAAAGATGTAAATTCACCCGATATAATATCAACATTAATGACTGACGATGTCGGTATCAAATAAATCGTATTACAGACTTCGTGACTATAAGATATCGCATAAAACTTATCTCCCTTAGCCACTAACCAAATATTCTTAAGCAAAAACTTACCGTCTGTATCAACAACATGTTTTTGCTTCATTAATTTTTTAAGCTTTTCAGTATTGTAATTATTGCTGATATTAAGGTCTACGTATTGCTGCCCGAAAGAAAGTGTTTTGGCAATATTCAGAGGTATTCTTGTTAATATAACTGTCATGAGAGTAGCAATAAATAGCAATAGTAGCAGACCAAATTTTAGCTCTTGTGAGACAACGACAAAAGCGCAAACAAGGCTATAGGCAATGCTCGAAAACACAAGAAATAAAATAAGAGCTGAGTCCGTTTCGACAAATTGCAATGTGATCAATGCGATTGCAAATATAGGCATAAACAACAATGCCATTAGTAGCAAAAGAAAAAACCACACCTTAAAAACGTGGGACAACGTTGTTCTAAGCCTATATTTATAAAGACTTAAGTTCGGCTTCTTAAGTCTTATACATATACTCACCCAGTAAACTAACAGAATAATCAATGATAGTAAGAACAAAGCTAAAAGCTGTGGCCACCCGTAGGAAAAACCATATAAAACTGGGGCAAACGAAATTACTAGAGTAAAAAGAACAATGACGCCTATCCCCCATTTTTGCTTGGCTGGCGAAAATGTTTGTTTGAAATAAAACGCTTCGCGATGCATAAACGCTTTAAAAATCGCTTCTGGTACAAACCACAACAAGCTAAGCAACAAGGCGCCCGCTGATACAGCAACAACAGCGATCGCATAAAGCGTTGACTGACTGCCTAAAAATTCACTCCAATACTGTCCCAAACCCACTTTGTTTAAAAAAACAAGCTTTAAAAAGCCACCAAAAAATATACCAACGAACAATACCAGTTGGATAGTATTGACGATTGACGATAAATTGAGCTTTGAGGTAGCGTGCGGGTAATTCGGTGATTTTTGGCTTTCCATAATAACGTTTCATCCGTTTAAAACTGTAAAAATGCCTGGTAAGCATACTTTAATTTGTAAGTTTTCATCATACATTTTTTGTGTCAATCAACTGTGTCCGATTCGCTGCCTATGGAATCTGTTGTAATATCAATGAAATCAAAACAAGTCTAATTGTTTATCTGTAATTTGGGAAAAGCTTGTTGATACGAAGGGCAAAATAGCATCGGCAATAGCCGCTAACTGCCGCTCAATATAAAACTGATAATCGATAGGCGAGTTTACGTATTCTATAGGCTGCGGGCCGTTAACGGTAATAACGTATTCTATCCAAGCCTTATTCTGATATCTTAAAGGTTTGTTTAAACGTTTATTTTGCTCATCGGCTAAACGCGCTGCCTTTACGTGAGGGGGAACGTTTTTAACGTAATCCTCTAATTTGCGACGAATGCGTTTGCGATACACTAATTTGCTGTCTAGTTTTCCTGCAAGGGTATCTGCCACTATTTTCAAAATATATTCTTCAACAGGCTCACCATTGAACACTTTGTAATATAAGGATTGCTGAAATTCTTTCGCTAGCGCAGTCCAGTCGGTTCTGACGCTCTCTAGGCCCTTAAAGATAAGCTTTTGCTCTCCATTTTTTTCAACAGTGCCCGCATAGCGCTTTTTGGTACCAATATCTAAGCCGCGAATAGTCGGCATAAAAAACTTTACAAAGTGAGTTTCAAATTCAATTTCCAGTTGGCTATCTACATCAAAACGCTCTTTGATATTAGCTCGCCATTTATCGTTGATATAGGTTTGCAATGTTTTGCCCAGACTCTCACATTCATCCGAATTTATGTCATCCCCCACATGCACAAAAATAGAGTCGGTATCGCCATAGATAACCTGATAACCTTTGTTTTCAATCCATTGCTTGGTGGTTATCAAAAGTTCGTGACTGCGTTTGGTAATTGAGCCCGACAAACGCGGGTCAAAAAAACGACAACCGTTAGAGCCCAAGACACCATAAAACGAATTCATGATAATTTTTATCGCTTGAGATAAAGCCGCATTCTTTTCTTTTTTTGCTTTGTCTCGCTCCTGCCATAGGCTATCGATTATCTTCGGTAAAAAGTGTTTGTCTCGTGAAAAGTATGCGCCATCAAAACCCTCAATAGCGGTCGAAGGCGACTGTAAACCTTCTATTAAGCCCATAGGATCAACATTAAAGGTTTTAATAATACTTGGGTACAGGCTTTTAAAATCGAGCACTAGCACGTTGTTATATAAACCAGGTACCGAATCCATCACAAAACCGCCTGGCGATACCAAGCCTGAAGTTCCATCGCCCATGTTGGGCGCCACATAGCCGGCCCTGTGTAACTTAGGTAAATACAAATTGGTAAAAGCCGCGACCGAGCCGCCCATCTTATCAAGCTCTAAACCGGTTAACTGCGCCCTTAACATTGCAAACTCAAGTAAATGCGTTTTTTCAAAAATGAGCCAAACTAAACGACAATCTTCAAGGTTATAAGCGGCAAGCGCGGGTTTATTGTTGAAGAAGTTATCCGTAATTTCGGTGATGCGGCTTTCAACGCTCTCAACCTTTTTGCCCAAGCCAAGTATTTCGCGTGACACGTTTTCTAAAGAGAAACTCACAAAGCTATAAGTTGCCGTTTTGAGTAAGTCGATACCATCTAACACCACCCTGCCCGCAATGGATATATATTTATTATCGCCATTGCGGTTGGTACGCCAATATGGCTTTTTTCCATCGCGGCCAATAGCAAAGTCGATGTTGAGTAAATCACAACGCTTTTGGATTAAGTCAAAGTCGAAGTTAATCACGTTCCAGCCAATGATGACGTCGGCATCGTAATTGTTAAACCAGGCTATAAATTGAGTGAGTAAATCGTGTTCGTCTTTAACCCACTTTATGTAGCTAGTCTTTGTAAGTTCTGGTTTGCCAATCATAAACACAATTTGCTCGACATCACTATACGCAGCAATTGAATATAACTCGCCATGTGTGTCGCCATTTACGGCGCACTCAAGATCTATAGACAGCATCGAGAGTTTGATATCGCACTCGGTTGGTTTGCATTTGGCGTTTATAATTGTTTGATGACTGCTTTGAACGTTTGTTTTAGATTTAACGTGAGGTGCAGTGATATTGCCTTGCTCCCCTGCAAAGCCTATCTTAGCCGTGATGAACCTCTCCATTAAATAACGATCATCTGGCCGAAAATCATCCTCATAGGTTTTGATTGAATGCTGCTGCAGTAATTGTCGAGCCGCATAAAAGTCTTTCATAAACTTGAAATAAATGGCAGATACTGGTTTATGGCCAAAGGTTTTAAGGGATAGAGACCTGTGCTCAGAAACGCGTATATTTTCATTAGACAGCAATTTTATTGCGGATTTTAAATGGTTTGTTTCGACAAAGAACAAAGCTTGTTCATTTTCAATCAGTAGCTTTGCTATCCCGTTTTGAGTTTTTAACCACAACGTTATAGATATGCCTGTGCGTGTGTCTTGTGCATGTCGCGATACTAAGAAGCCTGATTGTGAGGGGATTTGCATTTATATTTATAACTTCAATAAACGGCTGTCAATTTATCCAGTAGTGTAATGGAAATAATTACAAGTGTGCAAAGAAATATTATCAGGTCCAAACTAAGCATATTTGCATCTTGCTGTTGCGGGTCTGATAACTAGCAATATAGAAGTGTAATTGATGTCCACTTCTATATTGATATATAGTCGTGCTAAGCCAAATCACAGTAAAAAATAGCAACTGTATTGTATTTTGAATTAATTGGAGTCTAGCTAAACCTATGAATCTTAATCTGGTTGACAAATTAACCCTTCTTGCTCTCGATGATGATAAGGGCACCGTTGTCGCAAACACGATGATGTTCCCCTACGCCTTAGCAAGTGCCATTATTTTAGAGCTTGCATTGCTAAATCGAATAGAAATAGTAGACAAAAAGGTCAAAGTCATTGACGTTGCGTCAACGAATGAGCCAATTGTCGATGCCCATTTTGAGAAAATAAAAGCCTCATCAAAAGAGAGAACTATCAAACATTGGGTGCAAAACTTCGGTTCTAAAGGTAGTCAAATTAAAAATGCTTCTATTGAAAAAATGGTAAGCGCGGATATTTTGTCAAAAGTAGAAGGAAAAATCTTATGGGTCTTTACAACGCATAAGTATCCTACTCAAAACCCAGAACCTGAGCTCGATTTACGGAAAAAATTGGAAGAAATTATTGCTGAAGATGCTCAAGCAAATTTAGAAGAACTCATATTGCTAAACCTGGTTGTTTCTAGCGAACTGGTAAAAGAAGTATTCGGCCCGGTTAATGTTAAAGAAACAAAAGCGAAAATTAAAGAGCTAGCTCAGCACTCTGCATCAGCCAAATCAATGCATAAGGCGATAAAGACCATCCACGATGAACTTATGATGGTGGTGATGTTAGTAGCGACGACAGTTGTAGTCACTTCTTAGTCGTTCTTGAGAACTTAAGACTAAACAATTTGAATGTATACCAGATAGTTTAGGAAGGTACTCTGTTTTTTAGACGGCTAATCTATTTGGCTAGATTTGGCGGAGAGAGAGGGATTCGAACCCTCGAAGGGCTATAAACCCTTACACACTTTCCAGGCGTGCGCCTTCAGCCACTCAGCCATCTCTCCG
>CAZXTD010000036.1:0-18861 GCA_964643575.1 uncultured Glaciecola sp.
ATCAGCCCAGCGCTGAATATTACCCACTTTGAGCCTTATGTATTTGAATGGCACGCGCTTAATGTTGCGCGCAATGCTCAATCACTTGCCAATAAGAGCAACACCCAATATGTGGTGACCTTTGTGATTGATGATATTTCGGTAGAGCGATACAAAAAATCAGGCTACAACCCGTTTAGAGGCGAAGAAAGTATTCGTAGCTTTAACTTCACCACCAATCTAGTAAACGGCGCAACAGGCGAAACACTCTTCACACAATCGTACGAAAGCATTGCGCCATGGGGTTTTGATTACACACAAAGAGTCGATGTCGCGTCTCAACAGTTTTGGCGCAGTCAATATGGCCTGAATATCCGTAAAATGTTGCAAAAAGCCATAAACGATTTAGAAGAGTTCGCTATTTGCCAACCAACTATGGGGCGAGTGCTGCAGGTTGCGAACAACCAATTGCAAATTAATTTGGGGCGCTCTCACCAAGTGCAAGCCGGAGACCGCTTAACCTTATTTAATGTCAAACAAATCACTGATACCTTCGGGCAAGAATACCGACAGTTTGTATTGCACCCAACCAAATTGATTGTTAGACAAGTTTATAGTGATACCGCCACAGTAGAAGCTGCTGACAGAGGTTTGCTGGGTAATGTGCAAGAGAACGACTTTGTTGCGCGCCAATAAACTCGCTATGTGCTGGTACTAAAAGGTTCTTTGAATCTAGGATAACCAGCAATAATGGCAACACAAGCAAATACTAGAATCAGCATAGGGTACCAACTGTAAGGGCTCAAAGATAAAGGCGATACGCCTGCTAAGCTAGCAGCCACCAGCAGTTGCCCACCATAGGGCAATATGCCTTGAAACCCACACGAAAATATATCCAACAGGCTCGCGATGCGTCGCGGGTCTATATCAAATTCATCTCCAAACTTTTTGACGATTGGGCCGGCAGTAATAATGGCAATCGTGTTATTTGCGGTTGCGATATCCAAGGCACTAACCAAAGTCGCACTGCCAAACTCTGCTCCTTTTTTTGAACGCATACGTTTAGTGATAGTCTCCACAAGCCACTGAATGCCCCCGTAGGCTGTCATAAGGGCAACAAGACCACCAATGACTAAAGCTATGGCCACCATATCTTGCATCCACATCATACCTTTATGGATACTGAGCAAAGCGGTCGTTAAAGTAAAAATACCTTTGGCTGCGCCAACAATGCAGGCTGAAACAATACCAATTGCTAACACCATAATTACGTTCACACCGCATAGCGCAGCGATAATGATCAGCAAATAGGGCAAAATAAGCCAAAAATCATATTCTTTGGATGCAACAATTGCGTCGCCGTCTATTTCGATAAACAGTAATAAAATAACGGTGACAATAGCGGCCGGTAACACGATTAGTAAATTGGCTTTAAATTTGTCACGTAATTTGACACCTTGAGTGCGCGTGGCAGCGATAGTAGTGTCGGAAATAAACGATAAGTTATCTCCAAACATCGCTCCACCAATTACGATGCCAACCGCCAATTCTATCGGCACTGATAAACTAGTTGCGAGCCCAATACCAATTGGCGTAATTGCTGTAATCGTGCCCATTGACGTTCCCATCGCAAAAGCAACAAAGCAAGCAATCACAAACAAACCCGGTAATAAATAATCGGCTGGCACGTAGTTTAATGCCCAGTTGACAGTAGCGTCTCTTGCACCTATATCGATGGTAACCGCATAAAAAGCACCGGCTAGCAAAAAAATAAAGGCAAGCAGTATGATGGTTTTATCACCGCCCCCTTTACAAAAAATATCGATTTTTTCAGTGAAACTATATTGTTTATGTTTTGCGTTAAGGATAAGAGCGAAAGCCGCAGATGTAAAGAAAGCGACGAGCACCGGCATACTATTAAAGTCTCCGGTAATTGCACCGCTGCCAAGCACAAGGGCTAAAAATAATAATAAAGGGCTAAGGCCCCAAGCATTTTTTGTAATTGGCTCTTGCAATGTGTGCGGCTCTTTGATGTTTGTTGTTCATTCTTACATGAAGCTTATATGCGTTACAATACGCATCTTTGATGCGTTCAGCCAAATAGAAACTCGGCAGCTTATTTTGTATTAGTATAAATATGTTCGCGTTGTTTAATCATGTACGTCCTTGTTTTCATCTTACTTTTATCGCAATATAGAGCCTAGGTGTCAGCCCTTAGTTCAACTGGATAGAACGACTCCCTCCTAAGGTGTAGATGGGGGTTCAAGTCCCTCAGGGCTGGCCAATTATTATAATAATAAGGCGATAATATGGCGCTATCAAATACTCCTAATGAGTCGTTTGAAAACACTCACGATACTCAACAAAAAATAACCCGCAGGCAAGTGCTACTAGGTTTGTTAACATCGGTTGGCGCAGTAGGTGTTAGTGGCAAAACGCTTGCTTTAGATACACTCTTATCTACCGCGACAAATACTACAAGCACGACCACTAGTTTCTACACAGCAAAAGAATTCGAGCTAATTAGCCGTGTCGCAGATTTAATTATTCCTGCTACCGAAACGAAAGGTGCTTTAGGTGTGGGCGTGCCCTCTTTGATGGATAGACTTTATTCAGAATGGGCAAACGCAAACTCACAGCAAACCCATCGAAACCACGTGGAAGTGCTCAGCAAAGCCTTGGACAAATTAGCCAAAGGTGACTTTTTATCTTTAAAAGAGAAACAACAAACCCTTGCTTTGCAAAACCTAGACAGTATCGCATTTTCCGATAATGCTGGTGAGTTATGGGCTTACAGAGAAATTAAAAATACAGTTGCTCGCTTTTATTATTTATCAGAAGAAGGTGCGACCAAAGAGCTGCGCTACGAGCCGGTTCCAGGCAGATGGGATGGCTGTATTGATATGGCTGACGTTGGCAAAACATGGGCCGTATAAGCGGTAATCAAGGAAATAAATATGACACAATATGATGCCATTGTTATCGGCTCTGGAATGAGCGGCGGATGGAGCGCTAAAGAACTCGCCGAGAAAGGCTTGAAAGTACTTGTGCTTGAACGCGGCCAAAAAATTACGCCAGCAAAAGACTATGTTGATTTTAGAAACCCTTGGGACAATCCTAATTTTGACCAAATACCGCAAGATGAAGCGCAAAAGCACTATCCTATTCAAAGTAAAGTGACTTACGCAGTAACAAATAGTACCAAGCATTTTTGGGTAAAAGATGACGAAAGTCCTTATAGCCACCCTGAGGATAAACCCTATGATTGGTTGCGCGGCAATCACACCGGCGGGCGCTCAATTATGTGGGGGCGTCAGTCGTATCGTTTAGGGCCGCAAGACTTTTTGGCGAATAAAGAAGATGGTCATGGCACCGACTGGCCCATTCGCTACGAAGATTTAGCGCCTTGGTATGATTATGTAGAAACCTTTGCGGGTATATCAGGCAGTAAAGAAAATTTACCGCAGTTACCCGACAGCGTTTTTCAGCCTGCTTTTGAATTAAACTGTGCAGAAAAAGAATTTAAAGCCAATCTAGAAAGCGCATTTGAAACACGTAAAGTCATACCAGCGCGTGTAGCGCATTTGACTAAACCGACACAAGAGCAAATGGCCTTAGGCAGAGGCCCTTGCCAAGTGCGTAATCATTGTAATAAAGGTTGTAGTTTTGGCGCTTACTTTTCAGCTAATTCGGCAACTTTGCCCGCTGCCTTGCGCACCGGCAATTGTACAATTGTAAATAATGCCATTGTTGAATCGCTGGAATATGATGAGTCTAAAAACCGAGTTTCGGGTGTGCACGTAATCGACGCTGAAACAGGCAAAAAAACCGTTTATAGCGCAAGAATTGTTTTTTTAAATGCATCGGCAATAGCAAGTGCGCAAATATTGCTGCAATCTCGCAGTAAAGCCTTTCCTAATGGTTTGGCCAATAGCAGTGACCAAGTTGGCAGAAACTTAATGGACCACGTTAGCGCTGCGCGCGCGCAAGGTATTTTTGACGGTTTTAAAGACAAGTACTATTACGGGCGCAGGCCAGGCGGTATCTACATTCCGCGCTATGCCAATATAACCGAGCATGACAAACCTTATTTACGCGGTTTTGGTTTTCAAGGCAGCGGCTGGCGAGCGGGCTGGAGCGGTAATCGCCCTGGCATTGGTGAAGATTTTAAGAAGGCGAATCAGCAGCCGGGCGTATGGGGCTTAACTATTTATGTGTTTGGCGAAATACTGCCTAACCCCAATAATCGCGTTACTATTGATATGCAAAAGAAAGATAAATGGGGAATTCCAGTACCTCATATAGATGCCAAGATGGGCAAAAACGAACAAGTGATGATGCGCGAAGCTCAAAAAGACGCGGTTGCCATGCTAGAAGCTGCAGGCCTTAAACATGTGACACCGGCAGCTGATGTTGAGCTTGAACTATCGCTACCTGGCAATCGAATACACGAAATGGGAACGGCGAGAATGGGACGCGATCCTAAGACATCCGTACTCAACGAATGGTGCCAAGCCCATGATGTGCCCAATTTATTTATTACCGACGGCGCCTGCATGCCCTCTGGTGGTTGTCAAAATCCATCATTAACCTATATGGCAATATCCGCAAGAGCAGCAGACCATGCAGCGAAGTTGTTTAAAGAAGGTGTAATATGAAAACATACCAAAGGAAAGTAAAATGAAAATCGCTTTATTAATGGAAAATAGCCAAGCAGGCAAGAATCCAGTTGTTTTGAACGAATTAAAAGCAGTAGCGGGGCCTTTAGGTCATGAAGTCTTTAATGTGGGGATGGACGGGGAAAGTGACCATCACTTAACTTACGTCCACTTGGGTATTATGGCAAATCTGCTGCTCAATTCTAAAGCCGTAGATTTTGTGTTTGCTGGTTGCGGCACAGGGCAAGGGGCGCTTATGTCGTTAAACCTTCACCCAGGTGTTGTTTGTGGCTATTGCTTTGACCCCTCAGATGCGTTCTTATTTAACCAAATTAATAACGGTAACGCCCTTGCCTTTGCGTTTGCGAAGGGGTTTGGTTGGGGAGCTGAACTTAACCTTCGCTATATGTTCGAAAAAGCACTGACTGGCGAACGCGGTGCGGGGTATCCCATTGAAAGAAAAGCACCGCAGGTTGAAAACGCGGGCATCATGGCGAATGTCAAAGCTTCTTTAATTAATGACAATTACATTGACGCACTCAAGCGCATTGACCAAAGCCTTGTCAAAACCGCTGTTGCTGGTGAACGTTTTCAGCAGTGCTTGCTCCAAAATAGTCAAGATAAAGCTCTACACACTTACATTAGTTCACTCTAAGCCTTTGTTGTTTGACTTTGTATCAAGCCCTCTATTGAGGGCTTTTTAGTCAATTTTATGCATCCGCTAAATTGATGCCAATGGCCCTTCGCATTGCCAACAAACAGATGATAAGCTTAATAGTTGTCGTTTATTCTTCGTATCACACTCGCCGAGCAATAGCGTGCACAAAAAGGTAAGCATGAATGCTTAATATTATCCAATCGAATCGTATGGAAGCCTTGCAGGCGCAGTTTCATCATTTATTAAAAGTCGCTCCGCTTACTAGCATTTTCGAGAAGGAAGTGGTGTTAGTGCAGTCTCCTGGTATGTCCCAATGGCTAAAAATTGGCTTGAGTCAGCAACTGGGGCTCGCCGCTCAAGTAGATTTTCCTTTGCCTTCAAGCTTTATCTGGCGATTATACCAACAGCTACTACCTAATGTCCCTAGTGAGTCGGCCTTTAACAAGCCAAATTTCTATTTTACCCCAATGCATCAACGAGCCGCTTTATCTGCCGCTTAAAAATTATTTGGATGGCGATTTGGAAGGACAAAAGCTGTTTGCCTTATGCGAAAAAATCGCCGATGTTTATGACCAATACTTAATGTATCGCCCGCATTGGATTGGTCACTGGGAAAACGGTAAAGATGAACTCGATGACGTGGACGTGAGCATTTCACCGTGGCAACCCGATTTGTGGCGACGACTCACCCAATTTAGCCAAGATTTGGGGCAAAATAAGTTTCATCGTGCAAACATGCAAGATGAGCTACTTAACGCTTTGGAAAAAGTTAGTGCCGAAATTCTGCCAAAACGCATCAGCTTATTTGGTATATCGGCAATCGCTAATTCGCAACTTGCTGTGTTCGAAGCCTTAAGCAAAAAAACCGAAGTGTTTTTGTTTTTCTTCAACCCCAGCGAGCATTTTTGGGGCGACATCGTAGACGAAAAAACTGCCGCTAAAATTAGCGCAAAATATGCAAAAATGCCGCTAATTGAGGCGCACCACAACAAACAAAAAGCGCCCGATACCGAATACTACTTTATTGGTAATCCTTTACTCTCATCTTGGGGGAAACTAGGACGAGATTACTTTGAACAACTTGTGCAGCTCGACGCACAGTGGCTAGACGGCTTTGTAGATGACTTTGAAGACACCCTGCTAGGTAAAATACAAAGTGAGATATACCAATTAGCGTTTAAAGGCGAGTCGCTGATTGACGATAAATCGTGGTTTATTGTTGATGAAGGTAAAATCCCCGTTGATGAACATGATACCAGCATAGTCATTAATGATTGCCACACACCGCTTCGTGAAGTAGAGCGATTACACGATTACCTGCTAAACCTTCTCAACAACGACCCTACACTTACGCCTAAAGATATCATCATAATGATGCCCGATGTTGGCGTGTATAGCCCTTTTATCGAATCTGTTTTTGGTGGAGCCCAAAATACTGAACGTTTCATCCCTTATGCACTCGCTGACCTTGCTATTGAGCAAGAAAACCCCGTGCTAAGCTCGTTTGCTAACTTGGCAAACCTACCATTTTCGCGCTTTGGTGTGAGCGATATTCTCGATTTATTACAGGTCCAACAAATTGCAGATAAATTTGCATTTGAAGAACATGAATACGAACAAATCCAATATTGGCTTGAGAGCGTGGGGGTTAAGTGGGGCGTGAATGCGCAGCATAAAGTCGATTTTGATCTGCCAAGTCTCCCCTTAAATACATGGATGCACGGACTAAACCGTCTCTTATTGGGCATTGCCCAGCGCGATGAATTTATTGAATTTAATGGCATATACAGCGCTGATGAAGTTGAAGGCATGGCATTGGACACACTTAATAAGCTTGTGCATTTTATTGAGACGCTTTTAATGTTTAAAGCCCGCTTGAGTGAAGACGCAAGCTTGATAACAAAAGCTAACATCTTAAACGAGCTTATTGCCTCAATCTACGCATCACAAAATGACGAAAACTGGGATTTGATGCTGCTGCAAAACGTATTGCAAAACCTGCGCAAACACCATGAAAACGGCGATTATCAAGGTAAGGTATCGCAGCAAGTAGTGAGCTATTTAGTACAGCAAGGCATTCAAGAAAAAGGCGTAGGTCAGCGCTTTTTAGTAGGTAAAGCCAACTTTTGTACGCTTATGCCAATGCGCGCCATTCCGTTTAAAGTAGTTTGCATTTTGGGGCTTAACGACGCGGACTATCCGCGCAATGTGCAGCCAATTGGTTTTGATTTAGTGCAATATTCACAAAAACAAAAAGGCGATAGGTCGCGCAAACTGGACGATCGCTATTTGTTTTTAGAGGCCCTGCTCAGCGCACGCGACACCTTATATATGAGTTACATTGGCAGGTCTTGTAGAGACAATCAAAAGCGCATGCCATCCACACTTTTAAGCGAATTACTGGAATATATACAGCGCAGTTTCACCTTAAACAATGAAGAAGATGCCCCACTTGAAGCAAACACCGTCTCAAACGAGCAAATGCTGTCTAAGATAATAAGCCAGCAGCATCTGCAGCCTTTTAACTTGCAGTATTATCTTAAAGATCAAAACTTAAGCACCTCACCAATTGAGACAAAAGCACGTAAGGCGCAACAAATTAATAGCATTCATAGCTATAACCCAACGTGGCTACCAAACAGTGCAATAGCACCTGGCACACCATCGCCTCTTGAAGTGTCAGTGTCAGTGTCAGACCAAATTGAGCTCGACAGTTTTGTTCGTGCAGTGTGCAATGCCCAAGAAAGCTTTTATCAGCAAACACTGGGCTTAAGACTGCCTAATGTCGGTGAAGTCGCTAAAGACGATGAGGTATTTCAGACCAATGAGTTACATCGTTATTTTTATCTTGATGAAATACTTGAAGCGAACCTAAGCAATGTTTCGCTTAACACACAGCAACTATTACAACGCGGAAAATTACCATTGGCACAAGTAGGCCAGCTAAAGCTCAATGAGATTATCAGCAGAGTCGAGGGTATAACTCAGGTTATCAAAGCCGAATTAAAAGACAGCAAACAGCCTCCTATCGAAGTTGTCATGAAGCTAGAAAACACAGAAATTGTGGGTTGGCTTAGCAATGTATATGGCGCGAAAAGCGAAGCGAGACAAGTATTTTACAGACCAAGTTCGGTTAAACCCAAAGACCTCATTAGCGCCTTTATTTATCATCTTGCTGCACAGGTGTCGGCGCATCAAGTGAGTACTATTGTAATAGGCCTCGACAACAGATATGAGTTCTCGCCGGTTGAAACATCTACAGCACAAAAATTGCTACTCGATTGGTTTTCTTTATACAAAGATTCTCGCAAACAGCCGGTGGCGTTTTTCCCTGTCAGCAGCTTTGAATATATCAAAAAAGGTGATTTTGATAGCGCATCACGCAAGTTTAGCAGCAGTTTTAAAGGTTTTGCAGAATCTGATAATCCCTATATTCGGCTAGATGCGCAGTCTTTACGTGATTGCGAGACTGAATTTATTGCTTGGAGCACGCTGTTAATCAAACCGATTTTACAGCATGCGAAGGAGGTGTCTCATGCAGACGCTTAATCCTTTAACAATGCCGCTTGTGGGGCAAAATTTAATTGAAGCAAGTGCTGGCACTGGCAAAACCTACACAATTACCGGTTTGTATTTACGCTATATATTAGGCATGAAAACACCAGGCGAACAGGGCCAAGTGCTCAATGTTGACCAAATTTTGGTAGTGACCTTTACAGAAGCCGCGACCCAAGAAATTCGCGAACGGGTGCGCGCCCGCATTATCGACACCAGAGACGCCCTGCTCGGCCAAGCAACAAAAGACGAGTTTATCGACGAGATACTCAAACAAATAAAAGATAAACACGAGGCCTTTGACCTGCTTGATGCTGCCGCAAAATCAATGGACGAAGCGGCAATATTTACCATTCACGGGTTTTGTCAGCGCATGCTTAAACAACATGCATTTGAGTCTGGCTTGGCTTTTAACCTTGAATTTGTGCTTGACGATAACGAGATAATTTTTGAAAGTGTGAAAGACTTTTGGCGAAGTTTTGTGTACCCGCTAAACGCCGAAAAAACCAAAGCAGTGTTAGGCCAATTTGCCAGCCCGCAGGCTTTGTTACAGCCAGTCAAAGCTTTGCTTAACAACACAAATGCCGTTGTGACGCCTAAAATCACCCTGTCTGAAATATGGGCGGCTAAAGAACAATACGCTGAGCTTGTTGTTAAACTTAAACAAGCCTGCATTGACTCAGACTTTGTTGGCGCAGTGTCGGCATCGGACTTAAACGGCAGTAAAACGCCTGGACGCAAAAATAGCTTAGCCGCCTTGTTGGCCTTTATTCAAGGCGACAGCTTGCAGTTTGAGTTTGGTACCAATAAGTACTCGTTTGAAATTTGGTCGAGTGAACACTTAGGCAACATGGCTAATTATAAAAAGAACGGCAAGCTTTTTGAGCATGAGCTAATTACAATGTTTGACGAAGTTGCGGCCTTAAATGACTTCGTCAAATCGGGCCTTTCTATTGCCATTTTGCAAGAAGCATCTGCATGGCTTGTTGATGCAATAGATAAACGTAAAAAACAGCAAAGCGTGATTACACCCGACGACCTACTCACTAGCCTTCACAAAGCCTTAAATAAAAAACATGGTTTGCAACTTGCGCAAAAAATAGCTCAGCTTTATCCCGTTGCCATGATTGACGAGTTTCAAGATACCGACCCGATTCAATACGGCATTTTCCAAAAAGTGTATGGCGGTGCCGACAAATCGGACTCAACAGATGTCGACTCGACTATTAGTATGATTGGCGACCCCAAGCAAGCGGTTTATGGTTTTAGGGGCGCAGATATATTTACCTATATTCAAGCCAAGCAAGCTATTACGCAAAGCAAACAATACACACTGAGCACCAATTACCGTTCGAGTGAGGCTTTAGTTAGTGCCGTTAACACATTGTTTAGCAAAAACGATGATAGCTTCATTTATAACGAACAAATTCCCTTTATTCCTGTAAAAGCTAAAGGTAAAAAACCTGAGCAGCAATTTCGAATAAACGGTCAAGCCCCCTCAGTACTCGACATTGCTGTGTTTAAAGACGACGCGGCCGAAAGTAAATCTTCGGCTAGCACCAAAGAAGTTGGGCAAAGCTGCCTAGCAACTCATTTTGCGCACCGAATAAAAACACTCCTAGAGCGAGCTCAGCGAGGTGAAGCGCTGATTGGTGATAACAAGGTAAGCACAGCTGATATCTGCGTGTTGGTGCGCGACAGGTTTGAAGCCCAAGCAATAAAAGAAAGCCTCAACGAGGTGGGTTTAACGAGCGTATATTTGTCGCGAGACAGCGTTTTTTCGCAAGACTTAAGCCTGCACCTGCTTAACCTGATGAGCGTATTGCAGGGGCGATACAACGAGTCATTGCTTCGCGGTGTGCTGATTGGACCGCTTTTTTGCCTAAACTACTCGCAAGTATATGCGCTTATTGAAAATGAAAAAGCATGGAAAACGCACCTTAGTTTTTTCAGCGAGCTAAAAACTACCTGGTTTAAGCAAGGCGTAATGGCGATGCTCGAAAAGCTCTTGAGCCGCAACCAGCTAATTGCCAAATGGCGAGGCTTAAACTATAACCTAGAGCGCTTACTTACCGATTTTAGACACCTTGGCGAAATACTTCAGCAAAAACATATTGAGCTTGAAGGCAGTCGG
The DNA here is from genome assembly GCA_964643575.1 of uncultured Glaciecola sp. Taxonomy (GTDB): domain Bacteria; phylum Pseudomonadota; class Gammaproteobacteria; order Enterobacterales; family Alteromonadaceae; genus Glaciecola. Next base: position 10,985 of record CAZXTD010000036.1, read on the forward strand.
CGTCTGCTAAATTGGTTTGCCCAAAAAGTGAGCCAGCAAGACGACAAAGAAGCCCAAGTGCGCCTCGAAAGCGACGCAAACCTGATAAAAATTGTAACGATGCATACTTCTAAAGGTTTGCAATACCCACTCGTTTTTATCCCCTTTGCCACTGGCTACAGAGAATCAAAAAGCACGCTGTATCATAAAGATGGCAAACTTATTTACGACTTAGGTCAAAGTGAGGAAGCTAAAAATCTAGCCGAAAAAGAACGCTTGGCCGAAGACTTACGCTTGCTTTACGTTGCACTCACCCGTGCCGAGCACTACTGCGCCTTGGGTATGTACAATCTTAAACTCGGCAAGACAAAACAAACAGGCATTTTAAGCTGTGCGCTTGGACATCTGCTTTTTTCAAAACAGGCGATTGACAGCGCTCACGCTTGGCGAGAGCTTTTGCAAGCGTTTTGTGTCACATCTGATGACATAAACTACTCAGAATTTACTGAAGATGATATTGAACAACAGCTAGACGAATATTCAACAAATCATTCTCGAATGCTTGAACAAACGAGTTTTAGCGAAACACCTGATTTATCTACACAGTCGGTAAACGTATCTATTGAAACTAACTGGCGAGCAACCAGCTTTAGTGCGCTTACTTACAACAGCCATAGCGAGCAGACCGCACCGGGGAGTGCTGATGAAAATCATCAGAATGACTTGCTAGCATCTTCTGCAATTGAGCAAAAAGACAAGTTGCTGACACCTTCTCCTTATAGTTTTCCGAAGGGAGCAAAAGCAGGTTCGTGCTTGCACGAAATTTTTGAGCAAATTGATTTTACCCAAGCTCATCTTCATTTACAAAACGCTGAAGACACGCCCAACAATGAACTTTCTGATGCCGTCAAGCGATGTCTTGAAAAATACCAAATTGACTTGCAGTGGCATACCGTCACCCAGCAGTGGATTGTCGATGCACTCGCGTGCCCCTTAGATTCAAGTGGATTAAGTCTGAATAAACTAGCTCCGCAAAACTGTTTAATTGAAATGGAATTTAATCTGCCTTTGGATAGCATTGATGCCAAACAAATTAATCACACATTATCGACGCATTTTGGACTCGATTATAGCCGACTTGATTTTGCGCAAGTGACAGGTTTGTTAAAAGGTTTTATCGATTTAATATTTTGTGTTGAGGGCAAATACTTTATTCTTGATTATAAGTCTAATTACTTAGGCTCTAGCCCGCACGACTATCATCAAGATGCACTTGAAGCAGCAATGAGCAGCCATCAATACCATTTGCAGTATTTAATTTACACGGTCGCCCTGCACCGTTTGCTAAAACTCCGCATTAAAAATTACGATATCGAGCAGCATCTTGGCGGCGTCTATTATACCTTTTTGCGCGCGATGCCCGACGGCAAAGGCATTTATTTTACCAAGCTTAGCAAAGCGCAAGTATTGATACTTGATGATTTGTTTGCCAAACCTTTAGCCTCGGATTGTGCAGTAGGAGATGAAATATGAACGATTTATTGACAACTCCCACTCAAGATACTTTATCGAGTCAGGCGGTATCTTTAGTCAAAACTGTCCCCTTGCTCAATTATTTATTATCTGAAAATCGTGTTCGCATGATTGATGTAAAGCTTGCTGAATTACTATGTGGTGAAACCACCAGCGATGTGTTTTTTATCATAGTGCTAGTGGGAATTGCTCAACAAAACCAAAGCAGTTGCCTTGTGTTAAATGAAGTTGATTGGCAAAATCCTTTTGCAATACGTCCGCAAGATTTGAAAAAAATAGAAGGTGATATTCCTGACAAGATCAGCCCCTTCGAAGATAATTATACGCTTGAATCAGCCCTGAAAAGTTTGCTGGTACACAACAGCGTTGGTGTGTCTAAACCGATGCAAGTTCAAAACCAACGCCTATATTTCACAAGACTTGCCGAATACGAAACTATCATAGCTTCTGGGCTGATTGAAATGAGCCAGCGCAACATTGATTATGACACGCATGAGCTCAAAAGCCTTCTTAATAAATACTTTGGTGATTCATCAACTCAAAATGACATAGACTGGCAAAAAGTGGCCTGCGCCATTGCTGCAACAAAGGGGTTTAGCGTTATTACAGGTGGACCGGGTACAGGCAAAACTACCACGGTAACTAAGCTGCTTGCTATTTTACAATCGCTGGCGGGTTCTGATGGTTTAAAGATTCAGCTAGTGGCACCTACAGGCAAGGCTGCGGCTCGCTTAAGTGAGTCGATTTTAGCCGCTAAAGAAAAACTATCTGGTATAGATCACGACATCAAAGCGCTTATTCCTAGCGACGCCCAAACAATACATCGACTATTGGGCGTGAGGCCGCTAAGTAATAAATTTAGGCACAATAAAAGTAACCCTTTGCATCTAGATGTGCTGATTATTGATGAAGCATCCATGGTTGATTTATCGCTTATGGCAAAGTTATTTGAAGCCTTGCCACAACATGCTCGGCTCATATTGTTAGGCGATAAAGACCAGTTATCCTCTGTCGATACCGGCAGCGTGCTCAGTGATTTATGTCAAGGTCTGGAATTACAACAAACGCCGTCTTATTCTGCACAGCGAATAAATCAGCTCAATCAACTATGCTTTGACGGTTTAAATACGATCGTTGGGCCGAATTGTGACGAAACCACACGCAACTATAAATTACGAGATTGCATCGCATTTTTGCAACATAGTTATCGCTTTGATGAAAAAAGCGGCATTGCTCAACTGGCACTTACCGTCAATACCAACAATAGCGGTAAACTTAAGTATGTTGAGCAAGAAATAAAAGACGGTTTTTTTACCGACCTAATTTTAAATTACGACCTTACTGCCCAAGCATTACAAGGTTTAGTCAGCAACGCCGCCCAGCACTACAGTCACTACCTACGGCTGGTCAATGAAGGAGCGAGTGCGTCTCAAATACACAAAGCCTTTGCGGATTATCAACTGCTTGCGGCGGTAAAAGACGGTGATTTTGGCGTTAAAAAACTCAATTTACTCATTGAAAAGGCCTTGTTAGCTCGCGGTCTCATCAATCAAAATCCTAATGAACGCCACTATGCTGGCATGCCAATTATGATCCAGCAAAATGATTATCAACTGGGTTTGTTCAATGGCGACATCGGTATTTTGGTTAGCGATGAGCATAATCAGCTCAATGCCATATTTGTAGATGAGCAAGGTCAGTCAAAAACCTTTTCGCCAGCGCGCTTGCCCGCGCATGAAACCGTATACGCCATGACAATTCATAAATCACAAGGCTCGGAATTTGCTCATACAGCCATGGTGTTGCCGCCATTGACACAAGCCAGCGTGGGTATAAACCGCCAGCTTGTGTATACGGGTATAACACGAGCAAAAACTAAATTTGAAGTGCTGGCTGAAAGACGAGTGCTAGAATTTTCCATGGACAAAAGCGTATCGAGAGCTTCAGGCCTTTATCAACGACTGATTGAATAAGCAACAGTAAGACTCACTTAGCTTGATTGAACGCTAAATGCTTGTGAAAGAGTAGTGTCTCATTACGATGTAACATGTACCTTTTATTCAAACGATCAATATCTTGAATGTTGCGTAACAATAAATAACGACTTTTAGACACAATAACGAAAGCCATTTGAATTATTGAGCGATAAATAGCACCGAGATTCACTTAATTAACGTATCTCGAATTTGCTTAACGGTTAACAAATAGCTGAAATTGAATGATATGACTGAACAAAACGACGATGAATTTGCTTTTTTAGCGCAAATGCAAGATGTAAAACCCTTGGGCAAACTCAACCAAGCCCATACAAACAAGCGTCAAAGCGAGACCTTGGCTCAGCGACTAAAACGAGAAGCCTTAGAAAAACAAATAGCGCTTGATGATAATGGTTTAAGCGTTGATCACGTTCAGCCTGTAGACCCTCATGACTTTATTGAATATAAACAAGATGGTGTGCAAGATGGCGTTTATAAAAACTTGCGCCTCGGTAAATACGAAATTGAATCACGCCTTACCCTACGTGGCATTAAGTTTGATGAAGCGCGTTTACTTATATTCTCAACAATAGAAGACTGTCATAAACGCGGCGTTCGCACCCTGCTAATCGATCATGGGATTGGTTTAAACTCTAAACCCTTCCCCGGCTTTATGAAAAGCTACGTCAATCAGTGGCTAAGAGAGATAAAATCTGTCATCGCCTTTCATACAGCGCTCAAGCAGCATGGTGGCTTGTCGAGCGTGTATGTATTGCTAAAAAAACATCCTAATCAAAAGCAAATCAACCGAGAAATGCATCAAAAGCGCTTTTAGTCTAAAAACACACGTGCATTTCTAAACATGCGCATCCATGGGCTGTCTTCTTGCCAGGCGGGGTCTTGCCAAGAGTTAGTTACTGCTCTAAATACGCGCTCTGGGTGAGGCATCATAATGGTTGCTCTACCATCAACAGAAGTTAAGCCGGTGATGCCGTTAACAGAGCCATTAGGATTAGCTGGATACTGCTCAGTTACTTTTGCGTAGTTGTCGACAAAGCGCATTGACACTAAGTTAGCCTCTTCTAAACGAGCTAAGTGGGCGGAGTCTGTAAACTCAGCGCGGCCCTCTCCGTGAGATACCGCAATGGGCATACGAGAGCCCTGCATGCCAGCTAAGAAGATTGAATTAGAGGATTGGATCTCAACCATCGATGCTCTTGCTTCAAAACGCTCAGACATGTTTTGCACAAAATGTGGCCAATGTTCTGCACCGGGTATCAAAGTTTTAAGGTTTGATAGCATTTGACAACCATTGCACACGCCTAATGAAAAGTGACTTTCGTTAGCAAAAAACTCAGCAAACATATCGCGTAAATAATCATTATACAAAATCGACTTTGCCCAGCCCTCTCCCGCCCCAAGCACATCACCGTACGAGAATCCACCGCATGCCACTAAACCTTTAAAGTCACTAAGGTATTTACGCTTACTGACTAAATCACTCATATGCACATCAATTGCATCAAAACCGGCACGATTAAATGCCGCCGCCATTTCTACATGAGAGTTAACCCCTTGTTCACGCAAAATAGCAACTTGAGGGCGCAAGCTACGGCTGATGTATGGCGCACTCACATCTTCATTTACATCAAAGCTGAGTTGCGCATGCAAACCCGGATTTTTGGTATCAAACTTCGCTTGGTGTTCTTGCTTTGCAGTTTCTGGATTGTCTCTTAAAGACTGCATTGCAAAAGTTGTGCTTGCCCAAGCAAGTCTGTAGTGCGTTCGTGTATTTTTAAGCACGATTTTATCGTTAACACTAAAGCGTATGTCGTCATTTTGACTTACGCGCCCTAAGGGCGTGCACATCGACGATACATTGAATGAGTTGAGTAATGCCTTAAATTTTTCGGCGTGCTCATCCGCGACTTGAACCACCACACCCACTTCTTCGTTAAACAAAACCTTGGCAAGTGCTTGTGATGAATGAGCGTCTGATTGCTTGCTGATAGAAGACGAGGTGATAGACATCAGAGTCGACAAATCAATTTCCAAACCGCAATTACCTGCAAAAGCCATTTCAACAAGAGTAGTAAATAATCCACCATCGGAGCGGTCATGGTAAGCCAAAACAAGGTCGTCTTTGTTAAGGGCCTGTAGTGCATTGTAGAGGCTTAATAAGTCAGCAGCTTCGTCAACATCCGGGCACTCAAAGCCCATTGCATTGTAGACTTGCGCTAAACAAGAACCGCCTAAACGAGCTTTACCTCGGCTTAAATCAAGCAAGTACAATTGGCTAGGTACTGCAGTATTTAGCTGTGGTGTAAGTGTTTTGCGCACATCGCTAACTGGTGCAAAACCGGTCATGACTAAAGATAAGGGTGACGTCACAGACTTTTCAATATTGCCACTGTCGGTGCTCTCTTGCCATGCCGTTTTCATCGACATTGAATCTTTACCTACCGGTATTGCGAGACCAAGTGCAGGACAAAGCTCCTCGCCTACCGCTTTTACTGCATCAAATAAACCTGCGTCCTCACCAGCGTGATTGGCAGCGGCCATCCAGTTGGCTGAAAGTTTAATACGCTTAATATCGTCTATTTTGGCTGCGCTAATGTTAGTCAGCGTTTCGGCAACCGCTAAACGCGCAGCCGCGCCATGGTTAAGCAAGGCAACTGGCGTGCGCTCACCTAAAGCCATCGCTTCACCGTAGTAAGAGTCGAAAGAACTGGTTGTTACCGCAACATCGGCCACTGGCACTTGCCACGGGCCTACCATTTGGTCCCGCGCCACCATACCGGTTACCGAGCGGTCACCAATGGTAACCAAAAACGTCTTTTCTGCAATCGTGGGTAACGCCAGCAAGCGCGCTGCTGCGTCTTCTAAATTAATATCTTGAGCATCAAAGTCATCGCCCTTCGCGACACTTGACGTAACATCTCTGTGCATTTTAGGCGGCTTACCCAAAAGCACATCAAGCGGCATATCAATAGGTATGTTGCCAAACTTTTTATCGCTCAAGGTGAGTTGTTGCTCGCGAGTGGCGACGCCTACTACAGAGAACGGCGCACGTTCACGCTCACAAATTTGTGTAAACAGCTCAATATTTTCAGGGGCTACCGACATCACATAGCGTTCTTGCGATTCGTTACACCAAATTTCGAGCGGTGACATACCTGACTCGTCGCATGGCACTTCACGCAGTTCAAATACACCACCGCGCTCGCCGTCGTTAACAAGCTCTGGAAACGCATTAGACAACCCGCCTGCGCCTACATCATGAATAAACTGTATAGGGTTTTTGTCGCCAAGCTGCCAACAGCGGTCAATCACTTCTTGGCAGCGGCGTTCCATTTCGGGGTTTTCGCGCTGTACCGATGCAAAATCAAGATCTTGATTTGACTCACCTGATGCAACAGACGAAGCCGCACCACCGCCCAAACCAATATTCATTGCAGGGCCGCCAAGCGCAATAAGCTTAGCCCCAACGGTAATTTCGCCTTTTTCGATATGGCTACGTTTAATATTGCCTAAGCCACCCGCGAGCATTATGGGTTTGTGATAACCGCGCACTTCTTCGCCATTAAAGCTATTCACGCGCTGCTCGTATGTTCTGAAGTACCCTAAGATGTTGGGCCGCCCAAATTCGTTATTAAACGCTGCTGCACCAAGGGGGCCTTCGGTCATAATTTCAAGTGCATCTTTGATGCGTTCGGGCTTACCATATTGCTGTTCCCAAGCCTGTATTTGCTCGGGCAAGCGTAAATTAGACACGCTAAAACCGACTAAACCGGCTTTGGGTTTAGAGCCTCTGCCCGTTGCCCCTTCGTCCCTAATTTCGCCGCCAGACCCAGTTGCTGCGCCAGGGTAGGGAGATATCGCGGTTGGATGGTTATGCGTTTCGACCTTCATCAAAATATCAATTGGCTCATGATGGTACTGATAAACATGCGATTCGCCATCAGCGTAAAAGCGCCCTGCTTCGCAGCCATCCATAACGGCAGCGTTGTCTTTGTAAGCAGAAGATACAAACTCGGGTGTCACAGAGAATGTATTTTTTATCATTTTGAACAATGATTTGTCTTGAGCAACACCATCAATTGTCCAATCGGCATTGAATATTTTGTGTCGGCAGTGCTCAGAGTTAGCTTGCGCAAACATATATAGCTCAACATCGTGAGGGTTACGCCCCAGTTTTTCAAAGCTCGTTTGCAAGTAGTCAATTTCATCTTCGGCAAGTGCTAAGCCAAGGTTTTTATTAGCTGTTTCGAGCGCAAGTCTGCCTTCGCTTAATACGGGTACTTCATTATAGGAAGCCGCTTCGTGCTGACTGAACATTTGCTCAGCTTGTGCTTGCTCGCTTAATACAATTTCGGTCATGCGGTCGTG
>CAZXTD010000036.1:18875-31363 GCA_964643575.1 uncultured Glaciecola sp.
ACCGTCAAAACTATACTGTACGCCTCGCTCAATTCTACTAATTTGAGACAGACCACAATTTTTCGCAATGTTGGTTGCCTTAGTTGACCAAGGAGAAATTGTGCCTAAACGCGGCGTCACAATCATGCTTAAAGGGTAAACAATATTACTTTGCTCTGTGGATTTAGGCCCGTAGGTTAATAAGCTCGCTAGCGTATTTTGCTCGTTACTGCTTAACTCGCCCTGTACATCGACAAAGTGCATGAAACGTGCGTTTAATTGCGTAACTGACACCTTACGAGCGCGTAAAGATTGCAGCAACTTTTGTTTGTTAAATTCAGAAAGCATAGAAGAGCCAAACAAAATAAGCATAAATGAAGTCCACCAAAAAGAAATGCGAAAAAATGTGTAAGATCAGCACAATAAATTGTGCGAGAGTATAGAGGAAATCTGGCTGTTTTATAAGTGCTAAGCCTTGCTAAAATACGCAGTCATTTGGTTTTTTTTTACTATTACTGGCTAAAAGGTGCATAATTGGTCACAATCAAGTTGGAGATAGTCTTTTGTGCAAATAGTAGGGTGACTTGAAACTTATTTTCTCAGCAAAAAAGTCAAGTAACGAGGTCGTATTATCCTCGTTCAAGCATTGCGCCAAATTAGCGCAAGGGGTCTATTTGTGCTTACAGACGAGGCTCTCAACGACTCAAGGCACACCGAACAAAAACAATTTCACTCTTCAATCAATGCGTTGCTTGGCAATTGGCGCCGCAAGTCTGTTTTTGTGGAGCTGTCAACCTTATCAAAACACCACAGAGCTATCTCGCATTATTGACGACGGCGTACTCAAAGTCGGGACCATTTATGGGCGCACTACATTCTACAACGGGCCTGTTACCCAAGAAGGTTTTGAATACGAGTTAGTCAAAGGCTTTGCTGAATACCTTGAAGTTAAACTCGAAGTTTATCCTTATTACTCATACGCAGAATTAATTGACCAGCTCGACTCGCGCCAAGTCGATTTGTTGGCTGCAAACGTGACTATGACCAATGCGCGCAAAAGCCAATATAAATTTGGCCCTGCTTATCAGACCCTTAACTTCGAACTGGTGTATCAAAAAGGCCAAGACCGTCCCCGCAATTTAGATGAACTGGAAGGTTCGTTTACTATTATTGCTAACGACTTGTATCGAGAACCTCTGCAATCAAAAGCAGACGAAGAATATGACGTAGACTGGCAAGAAACCGCAGAAAAAGATATAGAAGAATTACTTGAACTGGTGGCTGAAGGTGAGCTTGACTATACCATTGCAGACTCAAACATTTTGGCAGTTGCGCGGCGCAGATATCCTAATTTAGGCATTGGTTTTTCAATTACAGACTCTTTGCAGTTAGCATGGATGTTAAACCAAGAAACCGACGACTCTGTGCGGGCTGCCATGCTGGAATACTTTGGTGACTTACGCACCTCGGGTAAACTCGCTGCATTAGAAGACAAATACTTTGGTCACGTGCGCAGCTTTGACTTTGTCGACACACGTGCTTTTATGCGTTCGGTTAAACGAAAGCTGCCAAAATATAGAGATATGTTTGAAGTCCATGCAGGCGACTTAGACTGGCGTTTGTTAGCTGCGATGGCATATCAAGAAAGTCATTGGGACCCCGAAGCTGTCTCGCCAACGGGAGTACGCGGCATGATGATGCTTACCCAAGCTACCGCTTCAGATATGGGCGTTGCCAAACGAACTGATGCGGAGCAAAGCATTAGCGGAGGTGCGAGGTATTTCGCAAGTTTACTGCGTCGTATTCCTGCGCGTATACAAGAGCCTGACCGTGTGTGGATGGCAATGGCCGCCTACAACATAGGCCTTGGTCATTTAGAAGATGCTCGCAAGCTTACCGAAAGACTCGGCTACAACCCTGATTTATGGATTGATGTCAAAAAACATCTGCCACTGCTGCGTCAAAAGAAATACTACAAAACCACGCGGTTTGGATATGCAAGAGGCAATGAAGCGGTGAATTACGTGGATAATATTCGCCGATATTACGACAGCTTGTTATGGCTAGAACAAAACGATGTACCTGAAACTGAAGACTTACCAGAAGAACTGATAGAAGCCACAGACAGCACAGCACCAATAAGCACGGGCGAACAAACACCGAGCGAAGACTCAAACAGTTGAGCACGTTAATTGTTCATCTAGGCCTATCCCTGCGATAGCAAAGTAATCTTAATACACCCTACAGACCATATTTCACCTAAATTGAGTCAAATTATTCTTTTTTGGGAATTTATTTAGCACTTCGATGGTCTACTCATTAGTCGAAAGATTGGCTTTTTTGATCGTAAGCTGTAAAAAGCCTGTAACTTATTTTTGAATATTGGTTTATGAAGCTGCCCCGCACTTGAAATTTGTCAAAAAAACTACATAAAAGTGTCACAGAAAAGAATAAGTCTGGTGTAAAAATTGCTTTATACAAAGAATGTAGCGAGTGGATTTTGACTCATTGTTGATAATTAACAGGCAAGCGTTGATTAATTCGCACAGTGCACTCGCTAAAGTATATGCACGATTAACAGTTAACCTAGCGTCAATTGGACGTTGGTGCGGCTAAAACCTATACCGACGAACAGAAGCTAGACATTAGTGATTGATTTAAAAACACTTACAATTACTAAAATTAGATATTAGTAAAAGGTGTCACGACAGACGCCGCAAAGGTCAAACGACAATGACCGAGCAAAAGAATAATAGAGGTAAAATATGAAAAAGAATACAAGTATGAATAGAGCACGCAGAATGCGCAACAATAACCAAAGACGCGTTTTACTTAAAAAGCTACATCAACGCGTTTTATTAAGACGTAAACAATTTGCAATTGAAGAATTAAACAACGAGTTTCAGCAAGCGTGCTAACGCGCTTGCTCATAAAGTTTACCCACCAACCTTTACAACTAACATTCCCATAAACGGCAAAATCTACGCTGTAAAAATCAATAAACCACCGAACTACTTGCCGGGCTCAATCGGGTTATTTAACGCAGCCAACTTAATCGCCTTTTTCTCAGCACGTCGCCTTTTAAAAAAAGCAGATAGCTGATGGCTACATTCTTCCTGCATAATGCCTTCAAGGATATCAATTTGATGATTGAGTTTGGGATGCTGGACTAGATTAAGCAGCGTACCTGCAGCTCCAGCCTTATCGTCTTTTGTGGCGTAGACAAGCTTTTTGATTCTGCTATGGACCAATAAGCCTGCGCACATTGAACAGGGCTCTAAGGTAACGTAGATGGTGGCATTGACTAAACGGTAGTTGCCGATTGTTTTGGCCGCTTCTCTTACCGCCACCATTTCAGCGTGTAATGAGGGATCGCAACAACTAATTGGTTGATTATGGCCTCTGCCAATCACCTTGCCATCAAACACAACAACTGCGCCCACAGGCACTTCGTTAATCTGCTGGGCAAGATCAGCCTGAGCATAAGCCTCTTGCATAAAGCTTTTGTGTAAGGCAAGTTCGTCATCGGTAAGTTCTATGATTGATTGATTGAGCGACATTGTGTTTGAGTTGGTTACCTTAATCGACATCTGATTGGACTTGCATCGAGCGTTTAGATTCCTGATTGTAATTGAAATCACTCATTTTTGTCGCATATTTCTATTCATTGACGAGCTACTGGGCATTGATGGCGACAATAACAATAACTTAGTACTTTTCTTAACATAGTAGTGATTTAGGCCAATCAAATGAAGCTAACAAACCATGATAGAGTTAACTTTATATATATTTCAATTACTTATGAAACTGGCAGCAATTTTGCTATTTTCTTAATTAAAGGATAATCCTTACATTACCTGCATTGCTTATTGGACATAAGAGCAATCAAAGGTATTGTATTTCGTAAATAAACAAATACTTAAGCTGATAATAATAAGGATAAACTATGAATTTTACAGCCGTCGCCATTGTAGGGTTAATTTGTTGGGCTATTGTTGCACTCACCAGAGGACCAAAACGCGCAAGCAAAAAAGACAACGCGCAAATTAACGACTTATTAGCAGAGCAAGAACAACTCAAAACTGAGCTGCAGAGTATGGCGGAACGTTTGGTCGTACTAGAAAAAATCGTGACTGACGAGAAGTACGAACTCAATAAAGAATTTGCTAATCTTAAAGACTAATTTTTGAACCCTCAAATACACTAGCCACCGTCGAGTAAGAACTTTTCTATGCGTTCTACTCGTCTTGGTTTGCCAGATATCACCAAAACGTCATTTGGCATAATCGTAGTGCTTGGGTCAGGTGCGTTAGTTTCTATTGCGTTTCGCCTCAGAGCAATAACAGTCACCCTTCTACGTTCAATATCTAATTCAGTAATGGATTTTCCTACCGCATGTGCGTCTTCACTAATGACAATGGCATGCATAAACTCTAGCTTGTCTGAGGTTTCATAAGTGATTTCTGTTGTTTCGCCAGGGTAAAAGCCATGCATATGCTGATAACCTTCTTTACGCTCGTTTCGAATACGTTTAAGAATACGCGACATAGGAATGCCTGAATAATGCAGTACTTGTGAGATTAGCATTAGACTACCTTCCTGAATCTCAGGAACAACCTGAAGTGCGCCGGCATCATACAAGTCTTGCATGTCATAGTCTTTACGTGTGCGGACTAAAATAGCGATGTCGGGATTCAGGTTTTTCACTGCATTAATGACTTTTAGTGCTTTATTATGTTGGTCAAAAGTGATGATGACTAACTTAGCGCTCAATATATTGGCTTTTTTCAATATGTCTTTTTGAGATACATCACCGTAAAGAATGGCCTCACCCGCTGTACGGCTCTCTTGCACACGAATAGGGTCGCTGTCTATGGTAATGTAGTTTAGCGCCTCAAGTTTAAGCATGCGTGCAACAGACTGCCCTACCCGACCAAATCCAAGTATAACGATATGCCCCTGCATACCTTGTGCATCAATATCGTTGTTTTGTTCTACTTGTTTACTCAGTTTATTGCCAGAAAGTTTTGACGCGATAGTGCCGCTTTTATTAATTAGCCAAGGCGTGATGGCCATGCTAAGTAAACCGATACTCACCATAATCGACGACTGAATAGGACTGATCAGGGTGTTCTCAAGCGCAAGTGCAATAATTACAAAGCTAAACTCACCCATTTGTGCCAATTTAATACCTGCTGCCCAAGCATCTTCTGCATCAGTGTGGGTTATCCAAGCGGATATGCGTACCATGGCCACTTTAACCACCAGTAATATGGCCAAGCCCAGTAAAATAATGTGTAAATTTAGGAAAAAGACCGAAAGCTCTAGCTTCATTCCAACTGTGATAAAGAACAAACCCATTAGGATATCGCGAAAAGGCCTGATATCGGCCTCAAGCTGATGCCGATACTGCGATTCACTTAACATCATGCCGGCCAAAAACGCGCCTAAGGCCATCGACAACCCCAAAGCATAGGTGGCACCGGCTGCAAGTAAGGCAATTAAAATAGTACTCAAAACAAATAGTTCGTCGGTGCGTGTTTTAGCCACTTCATTAAAAATTCGTGGTAACAACCATTTGCCAATCGATAGCAACAAAACAACCGCCACAACGCCTTTTGCTAAGGCAATAAGAATAGCGATTCCGATACTAGTATCGGTACTGGCGGCAAGTAAAGGAATAATGATGAGCAATGGTACAACCGCTAAATCTTGGAACAACAAGATACTCACGGCTAACTGAGACCGCTGGGTGTTGAGTTTTCCTTGCTCATCGATTGTTTTTATAACAATAGCGGTAGACGAGAGCGCAAGGCTAGCACCAATAATAATACTGGTGGCAATGCTTTGCCCTAAGGCAATTCCGATGGCGGCAAAAACCGCAGTGGTCAGTAGCATTTGACCAGCACCAACGCCAAATACTAGGCTGCGCATAGCGACCATCTTAGCTAAGCTAAATTCTAGCCCCAAGCTAAACAATAAAAAGACAATGCCGACCTCTGCCGCCAAATGCATATCATCAGGGCTGGTAAACAGCTTTAAAACCTCAGGACCCGCTACAACACCCGCGATTAGATATGCGAGTATTGGCGGTAAGCCAAAGCGCTTAAACAGCCATACCAATACAACGGATGTGGCCATAAGCGAAATAATACTGACAAAGGTTTGGTCCAAGATGCTTCCTTTATGACAAAAACGCACTTAGTTAATTTGGCATAGTGCTTGCTTTATAGTTGTTAAACAAGAGCAGGAATTTATTGTTGCTATTAATGCGTCAATAAATTAGCGCTGAGCCCGCGAGATATTCACCATTGCTTAAGCATAGTGTATCGCCCTATATAATACTACGTTAAAGCTTAAAACCTTTTACAAAGTAAATACTTGGAAATGCTCAGGATGTCGCTAGACAAATTAGTCAAGCAATCTAAAGACGTTTTATTGACGAAAATGTGGAGAACATTATGGACACAGGTCCCTTATCTCAAGAAGTCACAGCAAGTTCGACAAACACCAATACTAATATTGTAGACACTATGAAAACAGACTTAGACAACACCGCCGAAAGCCCAGTATTGACTATTAATGAGTCAGCGCAAATCATGCGCACCATGCTTTCCTCTATCGATTTAGAAGAGCTCACTCACGACTATTTTCTGATTTTAAGCGACAAGCTACCCTGCAGCAGCTTGAAACTTGCGTTTGCCGACCAACTCTTAAAAACAGGTAAGGCAAAACAACATAATCGAATATTGAAAATTTCAATCTATTACGGTCACCCCTTTGGTACTCCGCAGCATGCTCAGCTAGCTTATTCATTTTCAAAAGTATTAACGCCCGTTCAGCGCAAACTACTTTCAGAAATGCACAGCATATTTGCGATGAGCTTGCGACATGCTTTGGAGTATTATCGTATCAGTCAGTTAGCCACCAAAGATATGCTAACGGGGCTTGGTAACCGTGCACACTACAATGAGTCTGTAAATAAGCTGATTAGTATTTGTAACCGAAACCAAGACAATTTTGGTTTGCTTGTCTTTGATTTAGATAACTTTAAATCGGTAAACGACCGTTTTGGCCATCAAGAAGGTGATGAGGTGCTTAACGCGTTTTCTCGCATCCTCGAGAATTGCTTGCGTGATTCGGACCATGCCTTCCGCTTTGGTGGAGATGAGTTTTGTTGTTTGCTTATTGATAGCAATGCTCAAGCTAATAAACGTGTTGCCAACCGTATTACTGACGCAATCGCAAAACATCCTTTGCTTATTCAGCACGGCGTGTCAAGCAGTGTAGGTGCGACTTCGTTTGTTCAAGGTGACGATGCGAAGACTTTGTTCGAACGCGCTGATAAAGCTCTATACAGAGCGAAAGAAGCAGGTAAAAGTTTGTACATGGCAGCCTAATAGTACGCAAATTAGGCTTTGCCAAATAAACTATATTTCCTGAAACAATGCCCACGAGCCTGACTTATTGGTGTCTGGGATGGCATCAATTGAGCGTTTAAACTCACAAGCGACTCGCGCTAACGATTGTCCTTTTTGCTCAACTGGTTTAAGGCTGCTATCTTCCTCAGCCCCCTGTTTATTCGCATTTTTTTCGCCTAATTGACCATAGCTCAGAACCGAGTCTGCACAATACAAAGCAACCACACTCTCTTCACTATCGCCTGCATCTTGCTTATCGGACAAACATATAAGGATCGGAATGTGTTGCCTACGCAAAGGGCTAACAGACCATTCTTGAAACCATTTTTTTAGACTTTTTGACGGTCGTTTTTCATGCATTTTTGCTCTTAAGCTCATGCGCCCATATTCCACTTTATAATTGCCATAAGGGAGAAAAAAGGCTTTGTTGGTTGTGACGGCTTCATCTTCGTCGATTGATACAATCTGTAAGCTATCGGAAACCTTTTGTTGTGACTGCCCCTGCCAAGCAAATGAAATCGGACCGTTTTCTTTATGACTCAATAATTCATCAGACACACTCGATACCTTGCTAAGCAACAAAAGCCCTTGGGTTCTTTCAATGCAAACATCTTGCACCACTAAATGAGCTGCCTCTAAAGACTGGCTTTGAATCATGTTTAACAAGGTTTGAATTTGCACGGAACTTGGCGGTACAGATATAAATTGTTTGAGCCAAAAGCGCAAAAACTCAGCTTGAGTTTCTTTTGATAACAATAGCAATTGGGTGATAATTGCGCTTTGTTTAGAAGCCAAAACGTTGTCTTTAATGAGCATCATATACTCATCAACAACCTTTTGGGTATTTGAGCAATGCAAAGCACTTCTGGAAACGGCTTTACTAAAATGAGCCCATCGGGTGCTTAATAACGGTAAAATAGACAGTCTTAAAAAGTTTCGGTCAAAGCGCTGGTCTTGGTTTGAGTCGTCTTCTATCCAAGCTAAACCCTCGTTTTGAGCAAACGCCGCCAATGCCTCTCTGCTAAAACTCAATAGCGGGCGCAAATACCGAGTGTCGTTATTATCTGTATACGATTGAGGCATCGAGGATAAGCCCTTGATACCTGCGCCACGTTTTAACTGCAATAAAAAGGTTTCTGCTTGGTCGTCTTCATGTTGAGCCAGTAACACCAATTTTTGCCTGCCTGCATGCTGACTCAAAGCTTTGTATCTGGCCTCACGAGCCTGTGCCTCAACACTTTGTTGAGCTTGCTTTTTTAAATCAACGCGGCTAAAGCTAAATGGAATATTACGCGCTTTAGCAACTGACGAGCAGTGCTCAAGCCAGTGGTCTGCGCATTGGCTAAGGCCATGATGCACATGAAATGCACTTAACTGAAGTTGTTCATTTTGTGCAGCGAGTAAATCACACAAATGCAAAAGGACTGTTGAGTCGAGGCCGCCGCTATAAGCGACACAAATAGAAGTGTGCCCAGTTAGGCTCTGTTCAAGCGCATGCAACAAACTGTGTTTTAATTCGTTGCCGGCTAATTTCATACTGGGCTTCTTTTGATCGGATACTGTAAAAGCATTATAGGCGCTACGGTATTACTTAGCTTCAAAGTAAATTGATAACAACTATTACGAGTTAGCAATAGCCAAACGACATCAAACGTTCGTAACGCTCATGCATCAAGCTATTTTGATCTAAGCTTTGTAATTGTGATAGCTGCTGCTTAATCGTCGCTTTAAGATTAGCCGCCATGCCTTTGTAATCACGGTGAGCGCCACCTAAGGGTTCATCTACGATTGTATTGATTAAACCAAGGCCCTTTATCTGCGGGGCAGTTACACCCATTGCATCAGCCGCTATCGGCGCTTTTTCAGCACTTTTCCACAAAATTGATGCACAGCCTTCAGGTGATATGACCGAATAAGTTGAGTATTGCAACATATTTACTCTGTCGCCCACACCTATCGCCAATGCACCACCCGAACCGCCTTCGCCAATAACGGTACAAATAATCGGAACCGTCAGCTCTGCCATTACTTTTAAATTCATGGCGATGGCTTCACTTTGGCCGCGTTCTTCAGCCCCCACACCGGGATAAGCGCCTGGGGTGTCAATAAAGGTTAAAATTGGCAAATTAAAACGCTCTGCCATACGCATTAAACGTAAAGCTTTACGATAGCCTTCGGGCTTTGGCATGCCAAAGTTACGCTTTATTTTTTCTTGAGTATCACGGCCTTTTTGATGACCAATCACCATAACCGGTACATCATCGAGTTTCGCTAGGCCGCCAATAATCGCTTTATCATCAGCGTAGGCTCTATCTCCTGCTAACTCGTCAAATTCTGTGAGCATGTTATCGATATAGTCTTGCGTATACGGACGCATGGGGTGGCGAGCAACCTGTGAAATTTGCCATGCCCCCAAATTATCGAAAATCTTTTTAGTGCGCTCTGCGTTTTTTTCACGCAGTTTGGTAATTTCTTCTTCGATACCCACATCAAAATCGCCGCCTTGATTAACAATCCGCAATTCTTCTATTTTGGCATCCAGTTCGGCAATAGGTTGCTCGAAGTCAAGAAAATGTAAGCCCATGTTGTAATATCCGTTATTTATTATAATTAGTTAAACGCTAGGTCGAGTTTCTTTTTACCTAGCAAGTGCGATAACTCTGCCATTAATTCGTCTTCTAGGCGCACATACCATGTAGCATTGGCGCGCAAGTCAACGGCTACATCAGGATGTTCGACCTGCAATACTAATGGACACGTACCGCCTTTATATTTGTGTAATATATCTTGTAATTTTGCCACCGACGAGACCGTGCATTCTTGTGCAGATAGCTTCAAGGTTAACTGCTTAGCAAAACGATTGCGCGCACCTATCAGTGTCATCACTTCTGATATGTTCATTGTAGTGGTTTCGTTGTACCTGTCAAAGCTGACCTGTCCTTTTACCCATATCAAATTATCGGTACTTAGCAGTTCTTCGTACTGCTCAAAGGCATCGGGGCTTACGCGCATTTCCATACGCGCCGACTTATCATCTAGCGTAACAAGGGCCCAGCGCCTTCCCTGCTTGTTGGTTAGCACGCGTGTAGAGTAGATTAACCCGCATGTGCGCGTGTATACATCGCGGCGAGTGGGCATTAAATCTTTGACGGCACAGTCGATATAATTTTTGCTTTCTTTGATGTACTGACTCATAGGATGGCCAGTTAAATACAAACCTAGCGTTTCTTTTTCGCCATCTAACCAAACACGCTCTGGCCACGCCGGAACTTGCTGGAAGCTGTTTTGCGCTTGTTCTTCGGTAAAGTCAGACATACCGAATAAATCACCCTGCCCGGCTAACTTCGCTTTAGCGTTTTGTGAGGCGGCTTCCATGGCCTCTTTAAGGCTTGCCATCAAAGCTGCACGATGAGGACCAAGTTTATCGAGTGCGCCAGCCATGATGAGCTTTTCTAATACGCGTTTGTTGATTTTCTTTAAATCAACTTTGGCGCAAAAATCAAATAAGTCTTCAAACACGGTTTTCAGCTTTTCCTCGCTAGCGCCTTCTTTTTGTAAGGTCGCTTGCAAAGTAAGTCGGGCTTGAATAATGGTTTCGACAGGACCTTCACCTACGCCTTTAATAGCGCCTATACCGTATACAATTTGACCGTCTTGGTTTACGGTAAATTTATATTCACCGCTATTGACGTCGGGTGGTAACACAGTAATCCCCATGTTATTGCACTCGTCAATAAGGGTAACCACTTTCTCGGTATTATCCATATCGGCAGACAGTACGGCGGCCATAAATTCCGCTGGGTAATGGGCTTTTAACCATAAGGTTTGATACGAGACCAAAGCGTATGCAGCAGAATGTGATTTGTTAAACCCGTAACCCGCAAATTTTTCCACCAAGTCAAATATTTTCATGGCAAGGTCGGGGTCGATATCATTGCCAATAGCGCCCTGCTTAAAGCTCTCGCGCTGCTTCTCCATCTCTTCTAACTTCTTTTTCCCCATCGCCCGGCGTAATAAATCTGCGCCACCTAATGAGTAACCCGACATCACCTGAGCAATTTGCATTACCTGCTCTTGATACAAAATAATGCCATAAGTAGGCTCGAGGATTTCTTGCAAGCATTCATGCTGATAAGTTGCATCGGGGTACGACACGGCCTCTCTGCCATGCTTTCGGTCAATAAAGTTATCAACCATGCCTGATTGCAAGGGACCGGGTCTAAATAATGCCACGAGTGCGATAATCTCTTCAAATACGTCGGGCTGTAGACGTTTAATCAGATCTTTCATCCCGCGCGATTCTAATTGGAATACGGCGGTTGTTTCTGCTTGCTTAAGTAGCCTAAAAGACTTCGGATCTTCAAGTGGTATTGCCGCAATATCGATATCAACACCGCGCACGTCTTTGACC
Organism: uncultured Glaciecola sp.; assembly: GCA_964643575.1. Taxonomy (GTDB): domain Bacteria; phylum Pseudomonadota; class Gammaproteobacteria; order Enterobacterales; family Alteromonadaceae; genus Glaciecola. The sequence goes on from CAZXTD010000036.1 coordinate 30,687, forward strand.
ATATCAATGGCCCACTGAATAATGGTGAGTGTGCGTAGACCTAAGAAATCAAATTTAACTAGCCCTGCGGTTTCTACATCGTTTTTATCAAACTGAGTAACCGGATTAGCACCCGCATCATCGCAATATAGCGGCGAAAAATCAGTAATAGTGGTCGGCGATATCACTACGCCACCTGCGTGTTTACCCGCGTTACGAGTGACACCTTCTAAAATACGCGCCATATCGATGAGTTCTTTGACTTCTTCGTCATCGTTATATAATTCTGGCAAACGAGGCTCAACTTCAAAAGCCTTGCCTAGAGTCATGCCAGGGTCAGGCGGTACCATTTTCGATATCCTATCGACAAAACCATAGGGGTGACCCATGACTCGCCCAACGTCTCGGATAACCGCTTTTGCCGCCAAAGTACCAAAGGTGATAATTTGTGATACCGCATCGCGGCCATAAATATCAGCCACGTGGTCAATAACTTCGTCGCGTCGGTCCATGCAAAAGTCGATATCAAAATCGGGCATTGAAACACGTTCAGGGTTTAGAAAGCGCTCAAATAGCAAATCGAACTCAAGCGGGTCAAGGTCAGTAATATCAAGGGCATAGGCCACTAAAGAACCTGCACCCGAGCCTCGCCCTGGGCCCACGGGAATATTGTTGTCTTTACTCCACTGGATAAACTC
>CAZXTD010000037.1:0-2613 GCA_964643575.1 uncultured Glaciecola sp.
CATTAAAGGAGATTGTTATCAAAAAAGGCTTATCGGTTGTGGGTCGCTTTGTGCTTATCAGTGTTTTTTGTGCTTTATTTGTGGGTTGTGCAAGCCAGCATCGCCACAACGATCCGTTTATGAGTGGTCTATTGCTTGCTGAGCCCGAGCCTGTGAGCGCTCGTTCGCAAATACTCATTGCTCAATATACGCATACACTATATCAAGCTAAGCTCAGCAATGCCGAACGCGCGGAATTTTTGTTCCAACGAGGTATTGCTTACGATTCAATCGGTCTATCTAGTCTTGCCAGAATGGATTATGCTGAGGCGATAAAGCTTAATCCTCAATTAGCAGAGGCATACAACTCCGTGGGTGTGCACTTTATACAGGCGGGCATGTTTATGCGGGCATACGAGTCTTTTGATTCGTCACTCGAAATCAACCCTTCTTACGAAAATGCCTTACTTAACCGAGGTATAGCACTATATTACGGCGGACGCTCTGAGCTCGCGTCACAAGATACCGCTCGGTTTTTAGAAAACGATAAAAGCGATCCATATCGTTTGTTATGGCATTATATTATTCAAGCAAACATTGACGTAGAGCTTGCTAGGCAAACGCTAGCTGACGCAAAGCCGTACATAAATAGAGATAATTGGGCAAGCGCAATTATCGATTTTTATTTAGGCGAAATTCAAGAAAGCGAAGTTATTGCGACTTTGTTGCGTGATGTAAAAAGTCAAACACAACTCAATAATCGCTTATGTGAAGTTTACTTTTACTTAGGTAAATATCACGCAGCAAATGGCAACACAGCAAAAGCTGAAAATTATTTTAAATTGGCGCTAAGTACCAATGTATATGAATATGTTGAACACAAATATGCACGAATTGAGCTAAATAATTTGCGGCAAGAGCGACGTGCGCAAATACAGTAGTTTTTGAATGTTCAGAAGACTTAGTTTCGCCATTGTAGGGTTTGTGGTGTGTTGCTTTTTAGAAACAAGCACAACACATAATCAACAAGTATTAAACCACTATATAATTTCTCAAGAAATTGAGTCGGCTTATGCGGGATTGTGGCCGGCTGCAAAGCGCGGTGACAAAATAGCCTTAGAGGCATTATCGTCACTTGCAGCGGTAAACAAAGACAAATACTGGTTAGAAAGAGCGGCGCAAATAAATAGCTTAGGCGCACAACTTGCTCTTATTAACTTGGCAGAGTCTGATGCCCAGAGACTGTCTTGGCTCGAATCCGCGGCAAAAAACCAACATAGCCCAAGTCAGTTTGAACTCTACTTATTAGAAGATGACCCCGAGCGTGCAAGCCGCCTTTTATTCAAAGCGGCGAAGCAGCAATATCAACCTGCTGTTATTGCACTGGGCAAATATTTGTACGAGGCAGGGCGCTTAGATGAGGCTTCAATATGGCTAGCACAAGCTGCTCAGTATGACGCTAAGAGTCGATATAAATTAGCGCGAGTATTTTGGCAGCTAGATAAAAAAGCAGACGCAAAACGTGAGTTTGCGCTTGCGGCCAAAACGCTACCAATGGCCAAAGCCTATGCCAATGCCACCCAAAAACATAAAATTCAGCCTATTACTCAAATAATGCGCAGCAACGACAATCAAATTGATATGACAAGCGCCTGCTCACAACAGCTTCAGTTTGTCGCAACTTCCTTAGATAGCCTTGTACAAGCTGAGCTGTTCGCGCAAAAGTTTAAAGAAGATGTGCGTTTTAATGATTTTCCTATTTGCATCAACCCGGTGTTGTGGGTACAAAAAGAAAGTCTTAAATGCAAACTGGAAAGCAATCGTCAACGATGCGACTTGAGCTCGCTAGCGACTAAAATTCATCAACCGAGTTTTACTCATTTGGTGTTGTTTTTAGGAGCGGGCACTGCTTATGTTCAACATGGTGTTATGCATTTAGATGAAGCCGATACCTATTCAGTGTTTGTACATGAGCTTGCTCACTTTGTTGGCTTTGTAGATGAATATGCTTTATCGACAGAATTAGCCCAGCAGCATTGTAAGGCGCAAACAGCGCCAAACTTGATTGTCTCGACGGATGCTGAAGGTAGTGTGTATCAACATGAAAAGTTTAAAGCCTGGCAAGATCTTATTAGGTTCAGTCAGTCAGAAGACACGGCATCAAGCAACCGTGTATTTAGCTTAGAAGATGCTGCGCAAACAGAGCTCATGCAGAGCATGCAAGATATTGAGCAAACGAGTCAAGATAAAAGTCAAAGCATTGTTAGCGCACCGAGTTTGCAATTGGGCGCTTCTCGCACCTGCATCAGGTTGGGAATTGAGACGTTTAAGCCATCATCTGATATTACATTTTTAGAATATCATGATACCAACAACATACCGCCAATATATCTGGCTATCTGGAAAGAGTTGCTAGCCCAAAAGCATCAACACATAGCAATTTCAGAGCATTATTACAATCAGGCATTTGATAATAACGCTTTTGATGCCGCTGAGCATTGGGCAAGTTATTTAGACTAAATTTCTTATTACTGAGTTCGCTTAAAGTGGTCAACATACATAGAGGTTGCACCACAAATTGATACTGGCATTACGATAAAGTTCACTACCGGAATAAATGAAAACACGTTCACC
>CAZXTD010000037.1:2623-30249 GCA_964643575.1 uncultured Glaciecola sp.
GTCTTGCCTTAGGGCATCGCGAGTGTATCTAAAATGACCTTTTGCATTATCAAAAGGATAGTCAACGTATTGAATAGCCATCATCCACGCCGTAAACATAAACCATATTACTTGCCCTATAACGGGAAGAATAAAGAATAAGAGTAAAAAACCTAATGCTCTTGGAATAAAATAACCCAACTTTGAAAACTCTCGACCGATGGTTCGGGGAATGTCTTTAAAAGCATCAAGTAATCCTTCGTCGCCCATGTCTGAGTTAGTGAGGTAGCGTTCTACTTTTTCACTTAACAGGCCATTAAACGGGGCCGCAATCCAATTAGCCAAGGTGCCAAACAGAAGCGCAAAAATTAATAAAACAGTGATAACAGCAATGGGCCACAAGATATAGCTCAAGCCACTTTTGAACCAAGCGAGCCATTCCCAATCAGGGATAATATCGACAATATAATTTACCGAAAGCTGAATGTAATCGATAAGAAAAAAGAACGCTGTGCAAAAAAGGACAACGTTAATGAATAAAGGAACAAGCACAAAACGTTTCAAGCCTTTAGTTTTAATTAAATCAAAACCTTCAAAAAAATAACTAGCCCCCCCGCGATTTTGAGGGTTTAGACGAATATGTTGATCTGAATTATTTGGCGATGAGTCTTGAAGATGATGAGGTTCTGAGTCCATGGAGATCCTTGTATAAACATGTTGCTTTAGTATAGCGGATAAGCTCTGACTACAACCAGTAACAATTAGTTTCAAGATGTTACTGTTGGTTTTGTCTATTGTTCTTCGTTGCGCCATGACCTACACTAAATCATCCCCAAATTAAAATAATAAGTAAAAATTCGCAAACAGGATATGCGCCTTAAAAAGATTCGCCTTGCAGGCTTTAAGTCATTCGTTGACGCTACAAATATTCCCTTTCCAGGTGATATGACCGCTATTGTGGGGCCAAATGGCTGTGGAAAATCAAACGTTATTGATGCAGTTCGCTGGGTACTGGGCGAGTCTTCAGCTAAAAACCTCCGCGGCGACGCGATGACCGACGTCATTTTTAATGGCTCTACAGCACGAAAAGCTGTAGGGCAGTGTTCGGTCGAACTTGTTTTTGACAATAGCTCTGGACGCATTCAGGGTGAATTTGCCGCCTTTAATGAAATTTCCGTTAAACGTATTGTGACCCAAGAGGCGGTATCAAGTTGTTGGCTTAATGGAGCGAAGTGCAGACGCAGAGATATCACTGATTTATTCTTAGGTACTGGGCTTGGCCCGCGCAGCTATGCCATTATTGAACAAGGCATGATATCGAAACTCATTGAGTCAAAACCTCAAGAACTCCGTATTTTTATTGAAGAAGCCGCAGGGATATCTAAGTACAAAGAACGCCGCAAAGAAACGGTCAATCGAATTGGGCACACCAAAGAAAACCTAGAGCGCCTAGAAGATGTTCGCCAAGAGTTAGGTGACCAACTTGCCAAGCTAAAGCGCCAAGCTCAGGCGGCAACACGTTATAAAGAGCTTAAGCAATCGGAGCGACAATTAAAAGCAGAGCTCGCGACCATAAAATGGTTGTCTCAAAGCCGATTGATGCAAGAGGTTCAATCCCAAATTGACGATAAACAGACAGCTTTGGCTAATCTACAATCGGGTCAACAGGGTGATGAGTCGGGTTTACAAGCGCTAAAAAACCAGCAGTCTATGACTAAACAAGAAATAGATGACAAGCAACAGGCGCTTTTTAAACTGGGCACCGAAATCACAAAGTTAGAACAGTCTCAATTGTTTGCGAAAAAACGCAGTGTGCAAATTCAAAGTGAAATTGAGCAAATTAAACAAGACGAAAGCAGCTTGCAGATTGCCTTAAATAGCATTATTGATGACCTTGAAATTGCTCAAGAGCAAGTTTATGACGCCGAGCCTGAACGTGAAATATTGCAAGCACAATTGCTAGAGCTAGAAGATAATAAGAGTGGTGTTGATGAAAAACTCCGAGACTTTTTGCTGAGTAACAAAAATAAAGACGAACAATACTATGCTAAGAAACAAGCGCTGCAGCAAAAGCATAGCCAAATTCAGCAAACGCTGAATTCTCAGGAGCGCACACAAACGCGAATATCACAATTGAGTAACGAGCTGATAAGTGTAAACGACGAAGAGCTAGCACTTGAGGCAAAAGAAGCAAGCCAACAACTATCGACTGCACAGCAAACCGTAAAACAGCGAGAAAAATTATTTGCTGAGGCCTCGGTTGAGCTTGAAGAAATTAAGCAAAAAATCGCGCAAGACCAAAATCACTTTGATAATGCAAAACAGTTGCTCATGGGCACTCAAGCAAAACTTGATGCCTTTAATGCCTTACAAGCCGATAACGAAACAAGTGAATTTAAAGAAGAGGTTTTAGAAGAATATCTGCAAGAGCTCGCAAGAGATGCTCTGGATAAAAATAATGAGCGGGGCTCTCAGTGCAAGGCAGTTTGGCAATATTTCCAAATTGAGAAAGGCTATGAACAAGCATTGCATAGCGCCTTGAGCATATTTGATGGTGCTTGGGTGATAAACGCGCCTTTTTCAGCGAATGCAAGTCAGTGGCACAAGCAAAAGCCAACAAGTGTATCAAAAAGCCAAACACGCTAGCGGCTAAACTAAGTAATTCATTGGTTCCAGAAATTTTTAATAAAATGCTTATTTTTGATTCTGAGCGGGAAGCCTTTGAGCTTAGAAAGACCTTAAAAAACGACATTTATATATGGGCTGTGCTTAGTCAAAACGGGACAATGTACACAACAGATGCTTACATAGCGCCTAACTTAGCAGACAATAAGCTCGCGCGAGCAGCGAAGATTGAAGAGTTAAGTCAGCAAAAGTTAACGCAAAATAATGCACTTGAGACATATCAGCAGTCGTTATCAATTAGTCAGCACAAACTTGATCAGAAAAGTGCTGCGCTCGATACCGCAAAAGACGAACTTGCGATTGCTAAGAATGATGTTAATCATTGGCAAATGTCATTACAGAATATCCAGTTCAAACAAACACAGTTTGCCCAACAAAGTGCGAAGTTAAATAGTGAGCTTATTGATGAGAAAGAAAGGCTTTCTCAAGATGAAATGTCATTGGAGCTATTAAGTGAGCAAGTAGAAGACTTGGCCATTGAACTTGCTGAGCTAGAAGAAGGAAGAGATGCAGCGGCACAAGAAAATGAGCAATTACAGGCTCAGCAGCAAAGCCTACAAATTCAATATAATCAGCTGCAGGCTAAAGTGCACCAACAAGAGTTGAGTATTCAACAGCTGCAAAATAGCCTTAAGATTTTGCGTGAACAACAACATAACAAGCGAAACTTGTTGAGCAACAATCAAGATAAATTGCTTATTTTGCAAGATGAAGCAGAGGATTTATTGATGCCAGAACAAGATCAGCAAGAGCGATTACAAACCATGTTGCTAGAGCAATCTGAACTTAGGACTAACCTGCAAGATAAACAAGAGCAGCTTAGCGGCATCGAACAAGACATCATTGATTTAGAAAAAGGCCAACAAGGTCTTAAGTCCAAGATGGATAATATAAAAGCAGAAATTGAATCACTGCGTATTCGATACGAAAGTGCAAACGTGCGCGCCCAAGCATTTATTGAGCAGTTAGCTGAGCTTAATCAGGCGTTAAAAGATATATTGCAAGCGCTGCCTGAGGATGCCCAAGAAGATAAATGGCAAGAAGACCTTGATAAAGTCAGCTCTGGGATATCACGTTTAGGCGCCGTAAACCTTGCTGCAGTTGATGAATACGAAGAGCAAGCTGTGCGTAAGCAGCATTTAGACGACCAAAATCAAGACCTGACGGAAGCCTTAACAACGCTTGAAAACGCGATGCGAAAAATCGATAAAGAGACACGTACGCGCTTTAAACATACCTACGATCAAGTCAATGGTGATTTAAAAATGCTGTTTCCGAAAGTATTTGGTGGTGGCTCTGCATACCTAGAATTAACGGGTGAAGACTTACTTGAAACCGGCGTAACTATAATGGCAAGGCCGCCAGGTAAGAAAAATAGCACAATTCATCTATTATCAGGTGGAGAAAAAGCCTTAACCGCATTATCATTAGTGTTTGCGATATTTAGACTGAACCCAGCGCCATTTTGTTTATTAGATGAAGTTGATGCGCCACTTGATGATGCGAATGTTGGCCGTTTTTGCCGCTTAGTGTCAGAAATGTCGCAAAGTGTGCAGTTTATCTATATTACGCACAATAAGGTTGCAATGGAGATGGCAAGCCATCTAACAGGTGTTACTATGGCAGAGCCAGGTGTTTCTAGAATGGTTGCGGTTGATATGGAGCAAGCCTTGGCAATTGCCGAATGATTTAAAAATGATTGTAGTTTTAGCTTAGTCAATTAGAAATAAGAAAAAAGAGCGGGCATGTTACAAGACAACTTACGTTTTACCTTGACAATAATTGGTATATTTGTGATTGCAGCAATATTGCTGCATGGCTTATGGACGATCCGAAAAAGTAAAAAGAATAACAAAAAAGGCAGGTCCAGCTTTGAATCACACAATTGGGAGCCTGATTTTGAGCATGAAGACGATTTAGAAGCCGAAGGCCCAATATTTGACGATGTTGGTGTGAGCAAAGCTAGAGTTATTGTTAATCCGCAGAGCTCGAGTAGCAATAGCGGCGCAAATTCGTCACAAACAGCTATAAATAATCTAGACAGCTTTTCTACCACAAACAATCCTGTCACAACTGACAGTCTCGAAACAGAGAGTCAACTTAATGCCGCAGATACGGGTACCCTAGATAAGATAAATGAAGACACAAGTCCACAAAGCGCCCCCGTTGGTATAGGAAGAGCGTTTTATGAAGATAACGACATCGACAAAGAACAGGTAACGCCCTTTGTTTCTGTGAGCGACGAATCTGAAAACCAAACGCAATTGCCAAAGAGTAAAGATGCTGATGGTGAAACTGGAAGCCATTCAGCTTCGACAAGCGAGCTTAATTCAGAAACATCGGCTAATGATGATAGCGCAGACGCAAATTCAGCCAATTCAGATACGGCAACGAAGGTCACTATTGCGACTAATGCATCCGATGGCCAAGATACTGAAGATTCGAGCGCGTCGATAGCCACGCGTGCCACCGATATTGATACATCACCCGTTTATAGCAATGTTGTTACTCAGCCTAAACCAGAATTTACCCGAGCGAATACGAAAAAAGACACCTTAGAAACGGATTTTGGCCAGCCACCAGAGTTTTTACTTAAGAAACAGCAGGCAGAAAGTGAAGCCAATGCATCGGGTCAAGCGGCATTGCAAGAGGGTGCAGAGCAACAATTGCCGAATACCAATCAAACAAACGCACCAGATAAGCTTGAATCGAGACAAAATGAGTCGCTCAGTGATACCCAAAGTGTTGATAAAGGCCCTGACTTTTCACTCAATATTCAAGAGGGCCCCTCGCTTCCTAAACATCAGGCAAAAGAACATCAGGCGCTTAAAAATGAGCCTGAAGTCACAAAGCCTGGCGTAGAAAAAGAGCTAAGCTTCGCTGAAAAAGCAAAGCGTCTAGTGCGACGTAGCAAAAAGACAGTAGCAGAGAATATTCGTAAAGAGCCTGTTTTGAAAAATGCGCCAAGCGACGATCAAATGCGAATCGATTTTGAATCAAGTGCAGACACAGACTCAGTCAAAGATGACTCAAGCGTTAACAGTAGCGCAAACGTAAAACAAGAGGGTTTGTTTTCGGCTGACGACGCGAATGTCTCGTCGCAATCAGGCTCGCAGGCTGGCCAATCAAATCCAAATAAAGAATCGCAATCTGGCGTTCAAAACGATGTATTGGTGCTGAACGTGCGCGCTAATAATGACAAACCTATTGAGGGCGCAGCACTGCTGCCAATGCTACTCACACTTGGCTTTAAGTTTGGTGAGCATGATATTTTCCATCGCCATGTGCATTCAAATGGTAAAGGGCCAATTTTATTTAGCTTAACCAATATGTTTAAGCCAGGCGTATTTGATATTGATAATTTAGAAAACTTTAATACTTTAGGCATTTCATTGTTTATGATGTTGCCGATAGATGCCGATGCCCAGCAAGTATTTAACATGATGCATAACGCCGCACGCAAACTAGCTGACGAATTTGATTGCCGGATTTTAGACGGCAACAAGGTGGGTTTAAGCAAGCAAAGTTTACAACAATACAGTGAGCGAATAAGAGAATTTGAACGCAAGCGTTCGATATAATTAGGAACTATCCGTGCAAAATAGCATAACTGATGTCGCTAGCGCACAAATGCAGGTTACGCGACTACGTCAAACCCTTGAAGATTTTAACTATCAATATTACGTGCTTGATGACCCAAGTGTACCGGATATCGAGTATGACCGCTTAATGCGTGAGTTAATTGCTCTAGAAAAAGACTTTCCGAGCCTGCAAAGCAGTGATTCGCCCAGCCAAAAAGTGGGTGGCAAAGCCCTCGCTAAATTTGAACAAATCACCCACGAAATGCCAATGTTATCTTTAGATAATGGCTTTGAAGATAAAGATTTAGCAGCCTTTGAACAAAGAATTAAAGACCGTCTGAACTCTGAACAAAGTGTAGAGTTTGCTTGCGAACCCAAGCTTGATGGTTTGGCTGTGTCGATATTGTATGTTGACGGAAAACTTTTGCAGGCAGCAACACGCGGCGACGGGCAAGTAGGTGAAAACATTACCGAGAATGTCAAAACAATTGCTAATGTGCCGCTACGTCTGCGCGGTGACGATTTGCCCGCACGCATTGAGGTGCGCGGTGAAGTGTTTATGCCTAAAGAAGGTTTTGCTAAGCTCAACGAGCAACAGCAAGCCACCGGCGGTAAAACCTTTGCTAATCCTCGCAATGCAGCGGCAGGTAGCCTACGTCAATTAGACTCCAAAATTACAGCTTCACGACCTCTTCGTATGTATGCCTATTCTGTTGGTGTTTTAGAAGGCGGAGCAATTAGCAAATTAGCGACTCATAGTGAACGTTTAAATGCGCTTGGAAAATTAGGTTTACCTCTTTGTAAAGAAACCTCAGTAGTAACAGGAGAGCAGGCTTGCTTGGGGTATTTTAACGAAATTGGTGAGCAACGTGATAGTTTAAGCTATGACATAGATGGTGTGGTGTTTAAAGTCAACGATTTAGCACTTCAGGACAGGTTAGGATTTGTCTCTAAAGCACCTCGTTGGGCAATGGCGCAGAAGTTTCCTGCACAAGAAGAAATAACCTTGCTCAAAGATGTAGAATTTCAGGTAGGCCGCACCGGCGCAATTACCCCAGTTGCTCGCCTTGAACCGGTATTTGTAGGCGGTGTTACCGTGTCTAATGCCACCTTGCACAACCAAGATGAAATTGAGCGATTAGGCATTAAAATTGGCGACACAGTCGTTATCAGAAGGGCAGGTGATGTTATACCGCAAGTTGTGTCTGTTGTTATGGCTAACCGGCCTGCAACCGCACAAAAAATCACTTTTCCTGCTGCCTGTCCCGAATGTCACTCTCATATAGAGCGTATAGAAGGTGAGGCGGTCTTGTTTGTGGTGCACAGCGTAAACAAGCGATTAAGCATTTTGCCTCGCGTAAGGCCTTTGATATTGAAGGTTTAGGCGATAAAATAGTTGACCAACTCGTTGATGCTGAATTAATAAAAGACCCTGCTGATATTTTTGCTTTGAGTCTGTCACCCTTAGTGGCCTTAGACCGATTTGCAGATAAGTCGGCGGTAAATTTATTAAAAGCTATTGATGAAGCTAAACAGACGACACTCGCAAAGTTTTTGTATTCTTTGGGCATTCGAGAAGTCGGTGAGTCTACCGCCCGAAATCTAGCCCTGCATTTTCTTGATCTTGAAGCACTGATACTAGCCAGTGTTGATGATTTGACTGAAGTGCAAGATGTGGGAGCGATTGTCGCCAACCACGTTTATGAATTTTTGCACGAACCTGCTAATTTAACGATTCTTCAAAAACTGATTGATGCAGGTGTTAATTGGCCGAAAATTGAACCGCCTTCTGCTGACCAACAACCCCTAGCAGGGAAGGTGGTTGTGCTGACAGGAACACTTTCGCAGATGGGCAGAGCAGAAGCCAAAGCCAAATTGCAAGACTTAGGCGCTAAGGTATCGGGGAGTGTTTCGGCTAAAACTGATTTGTTAGTGGCTGGCGAAAAAGCAGGTTCAAAGCTGAATAAAGCGAACGACTTAGGGGTTGAAGTGTGGACAGAGCAGCAGTTTGTTGACTATCTACAAGCCTTAAGTGATTAATAAAATTTAACTGAAAACTACATGTTATGGGCGCAGTTTTTATCGATTGCGCCTGCGCCAAGCTTTTGTAACAGACCATCGCCAAATTAAATCCATTCCAAAATATCCAACTGTTGCGGCGACTACTGAACATATTAAACAGCCAAGCAAAAATGCCGGTCCTATGGTCGACAATGATTCAAGTAGCCAGGTCCAACTCAACTGAAATTGAAACTCCCCCATTTCAGTCCCAAGTACAGTAGTACCGACCAAATATGCCCCGTAAAATATGGGCGGCATGGTTATTGGGTTTGTTATCCAACAAGTCGCAATCGATAAGGGAAGGTTAACACGCAAAGGAATAGCCAAGGCAGCAGAGAATATCATTTGAAAAGGAACGGGCCAAAATGCAAAAAACAAGCCTATACCAAATGCGCCTTTTGCCGAACGACGATTAAGATGCCACAAGTTTGGGTCGTGCAACAAAGTGCCAAACATTTTCAAATATTTGTTGGTTTTTACCGTGTGGTGATCGGGTAAATAACGTCGTATAAATTTTTTGGGCATAAGGATATAGCTTAAGTGAACTCATTTTGTTAAGCATTAGCGACAAAACACTCGTCGGCTTCATCATCGTTTTTGTCAGCAGCGCATTATGGCCTAATTTGCCGCCTTTTGCACTTGTCAGTGCAGCTTGTTGTATCTTCTTTTTTGTTGCTTACTTCAGGTTATCGGCCTTTGTCGCCGGTTGTTTACTGGGTTTTTTATGGGCAAGCGCAAGCATACACTATTATTTGGATTGGCAAATAGATACACAAAAATTTAATCAAAACGTCATTGTTGTGGGACAAGTAGCCAGTATTGTTCATCCCTTTTTATTTAAAGCTAGTGCCGAGCAAAGTACTACTCAATCCACCTTTTCTTCTAACGAGACATCCGCAAGGGCACTGCCAAGTGTCAGCACTAAATTTAACCTTATTGTGCATCGAATTGGTCGAGACCATCAAATATTGCAAACGAAGATTAGAGTGTCTTGGTATCAGCCATCCTTTGCATTGTCGGAAGGTCAAACAGTGAGGTTGTTTGTTCGACTAAAAACACCCATAGGCTTAGCAAATCCTGAAGGGTTTAATTATCAAACTTGGTTGGCTAGCCAAAATATTGCTGCTTCGGCTTATGTAAAAGCGAGCCCATCAAATCGGCTTATTAGCGATAAATCGACTTGGCGACAAAAGTATATCAACCGCTTGTTGCAGTCGGGTGCGGAATATTTACCTTGGATATTAGCGCTTAGTTACGGTGACCGGAGTTTGCTTAACGACAAAGATTGGTTGCTGATGCAAAACACTGGTACAGCCCACTTGTTTGCGATATCGGGCATGCACCTGGGGATTGTATTTGCATTTGTTTTTATGCTTGCTAAGTTGCTGCTATATTTTTTACTTATAGCCACAAATCGGCAATTTAATTTATTAAAATTGCACTTGCTTATAGCTGTTAGCGTCTGTGCGTTTTATGCTTATATTGCGGGCTTACAAGTGCCGGTAATGCGCGCCCTAATTGCTTCGGTGATGACAGTTTGTTTGTTTTGTTTTGGACTTTATTGGCGGCCAAGCTCCATACTACTGTGGTTATTGTGTATCTTCTTTGTCTTTTTTCCGTTCGCCCATTTAGGTATCAGTTTTTGGTTTAGTTTTAGTGCCGTCATATTTATTGTGTTTTATATTTGGCGATTTCCTATTAGCAAAAACCAATCAAAAACGTCACAAAAAAGCCTCAAGTTTCACACTAAAATAATCTATGCATTGCGTCTTCAAGCATTTCTTTGCCTTGTCACTATGCCGATTGTGCTCAGTATATTTGGCATATTGCCCTTCAGTAGTTTACTGGCAAATATGCTGATGATTCCCATTGTGACTTTTGTGTTAGTGCCTTTATGTTTAACAAATGCTGCACTTATTGCTATTTCTGTAAATGCAGAATGGCTTATGTATTTAATTAATTATGTATTTGATTGGAGTTTATATGCGTTAAGTCTTATCTCTGCTTTTGGTAGCCTGCAATTATCTTCATTGTCTTTAAGTGCTAGCCAACTAGTTTGTGTCTATATCTTGATATTTTTAGCTTGTTTGCCAGCTAGCCATTACAGATATAAAAGATTATTGTTGATGGCCTCATCGGTAGCAACGCTATTTATTTTTGATCCGGTTTCGTTTTTAAAAAATAAAGACGAAGACTCGGATTGGGAAATAAACGCATTTGATGTTGGCCAAGGTTCGGCGATTGTGGTTAGGCAGCACAGTCACCCGCAGTCCCGGTCATTGATATATGATACAGGCGTGTCATTTGCAGGCGGGTTCAGCATGGCGAACGCGGTGTTGATGCCGCACTTTAAACGTCATCGCATTAAAGACATCGACTATTTAATGATAAGTCATTTTGATAATGACCATGCTGGCGGTGCAGCATTACTCCAACAAAAATTAAATATCGCAGCGGTGATGACACCTCGCGATACGTGCTATGCCAGCGAACCGTCACAATGGGAAGATATAACCATCAGTATATTATGGCCCCTGTCGCCGCAAAATGGAGAAGAGAATAATCATAGCTGTGTTGTTAAGCTTTCCAAAAACGGTGTTTCGGTTTTGCTTGCGGGTGATATTGAAGAACAAGCAGAGCGCAAAATATTACGACATTATAAAGATTCGGCCATTTTAAAGGCTAATATTTTGATTGCACCTCATCACGGTAGTCAAACCTCATCTACATCTGCATTTGTTGCGGCAGTTAACCCGAGCCATGTTGTGTTTACCGCAGGATTTAATAATCGATGGGGTTTTCCGCATAAAGACGTTACGGCTCGTTATCAAGCTATTAATAGTGTGATACTCAATACTGGCGAACATGGGCGAGTGCGGCTTACTATCACGAATGACCAAATTACGTATAGCCGATACCGCATAGATGAATATCCGCGCTGGTATTTTTTAGCGCTTGCTCCTAAAACAAGGTAAACTAAACAAATAGATGACGCGATTAATCACTACATAACAATAAGTCATAGGAAATGCTGAATGTCTTCACCTACAGATGCTGAGCAGAGCACACTTAATAACGATTCTTCTGTGCCACAGCAACTTGCCACTAAAGCGATTGTAAAACGCTTATTTACTTACATTAAGCCCTTTAAATTTTTATTTATGATTGCCATTTTTGGCATGATTGGTTACGCATTAATCGATACTTTTGTGCTTGCGCAACTTAAACCTTTGATTGACGATAGTTTGATTGCAGGCAACTACGACTACCTGCGTTTGGCTGCCTATTTAATTGTGCCTATGTTTATTTTGCGCGGCATCTTTAATTTTATGGGCACTTATACGCTTGAGTATATTGGTACTCGGGTAGTCCAAAAAATGCGCCAAGAGCTGTTTGAGAAATTTATTCACTTACCGGTGGAGTATCATGACCACAACTCTTCTGGCACCTTAATATCAAAAATCATTTACGACACGGAGCAAGTTCGCTGGTGTTCGGGTAAGGCCTTATTAATATTGGTACGCGAAGGCATGTTTGTTATTGGTTTACTTGCATGGATGTTTTACCTGTCTTGGAAATTATCACTTATTTTCTTGTTAATTGGCCCCTTAGTAGGCGTAATAGTGTCGGTAGTCAGTAAGCGTTTCCGTAAAGTCAGTAAAGCTATACAAGCGGCAATGGGGTCATTAACATCAAGCGTTGAACAAGCCGTAAAAGGTCATAAAGTTGTGTTAATGTTTGACGGACAACAACTTGAGTCAGACAAATTTGCTGAGCGTAACAACGACAACCGACTACAAAATATGAAGCTCGTTAATGCGCAAATATTGAGTGTGTCGACCATTCAAATTATTGCGTCTATCGCACTCGCTTTTGTGTTGTTTGTGTCGAGTTTACCGGTAATGGTAGAAGAACTCACAGCAGGCATTTTTGTGAATGTAATTGTGTTTATGGTGATTTTACTTAAGCCATTAAAACAACTCACCACGGTTAACACGGAGTTTCAAAAAGGCATGGCTGCATGTGCCAGTATTTTTGAAATTTTGGATAATAAAGATGAGGTAGATAGCGGGACAAACGAGCTTGAACGAGCAAAGGGCAACATTAGTGTGACGGACTTAACTTTTACGTATCCGACGAAGCGTGAACCTGCTATCAAGAATATGAATTTTGAGATTGAGCCAGGCCAAACGGTTGCTTTAGTCGGGCGATCGGGCGGCGGTAAGTCGACGATTTCTAATTTACTTACTCGTTTTTATAGCCCTGATTCGGGCGAGATAAAGCTCGATGATAACAATATAAACGAACTCACACTGCGCAGTTTACGAAAACAGTTTGCACTTGTGTCTCAACAAGTCATTTTGTTTAACGATACTATTGCCAACAATATTGCCTATGGTAAAACAAGCGAAGTCACACGCGAGCAAATTTTGCATGCAGCCAAAGTGGCTCATGTGACCGACTTTGTCGAAAAGCTAGACAATGGCTTTGAAACCCTAGTCGGTGAAAATGGGCTCATGTTATCAGGCGGTCAGCGTCAGCGAATTGCAATTGCACGGGCTATTTTGGCAGATGCGCCAATTTTGATATTGGATGAAGCGACATCTGCACTAGACAACGAGTCTGAAAAGTTCATACAACAACAACTCGAAGAGTTACAGCGAACGCGCACCAGCATAGTAGTTGCGCACCGGCTGTCGACAATTGAAAACGCTGACTTGATATTGGTCATAGAGCAGGGCGAAATTATTGAACAAGGCTCTCACAGTGAGCTACTAGCAAAACAAGGCATGTACTCTCAGCTACACGCTATGAATTTTTCAGCAGATTAGCAATGACCACACCCCAAGAGAGTAATGAAGTAAGGCATAAGGGCGGGTTTGCTCACGCCTTACAAAGTGCGTGGTACAACAATGCTATTTGGGTTTGGCTTTTATTTCCTTTGAGTATTGTGTTTTGGGTTTTGTCGGCGCTTCGACGCATGCTTTATCGCCTGAATGTTCTTAAGCAAGTTAAGTCTGATTTGCCAGTGATTGTTGTTGGCAATATCGGCATTGGCGGTAATGGTAAAACGCCGCTGACTATCTCTCTTGTGGAGTATTTGCGAGAGCAGGGCTTTACTCCCGCGGTTTTATCACGGGGTTATGGAGGCAAACAAACTCAATTTCCTCATATGGTTACCGCAAATTGCTCAGCGCAACATGTGGGTGACGAACCTGCGCTTATTGCATCGCGTTTAGGTTGTACTGTGGTGATAGATCCACTTCGAGTGCGGGGCTGTCAATATATTGAGCAAAACACGCTTGCTAATATTATTATTTGCGATGACGGCCTGCAGCATTATGCGATGGGGCGTGACATTGAGCTGTGTGTAATCGATAAGCGAGGTGTCGGCAATGGCTATTTATTGCCTATGGGGCCATTGCGGGAAGGGAAGTGGCGGTTAGGCACGGTTGATGCCATTATTTTGAATCAAGGTACTTATAGCCAAGATGCGACTAGCCAAAAGCATACCAATCAAAATGTAATAAGTGAGCAAAAAGTTAAGCCAGCCAATACCTACTCGATGCATCTAAAAACGAGCGCATGGGTTAATTTACTGAGTAAAGAGAAAGTAGATGTTAAAGACAGTCCGTTTGGCAAAGCACTTATCGACCTTACCCATACAATGAGTATTACCGCTATTGCAGGTATTGGAGACCCTCAGCGTTTCTTTGATAGCGTTAATGAGCTTGGCATTAGTACAACACAAAATATAGGATTTGATGACCATCATGCTTTTCAAGCGCAAGATATTCCTAATGAAGGGATTGTGTTAATGACTGAAAAAGACGCAGTTAAGTGCGCGGCATTTGCGCATAAAGACTGTTGGTATTTGCAAATAGATGCATGCTTAGTTGATAATTTCTATGCGAACATGATGCAACACCCTATAATAAAAAAAGCTAAGGCTTTAGTGCACACAAGTACACAGTAGCTGACTACGTGAACGACTTATATAAACCAAACTGTTTAATTTTAAGACTGCTTTTTAAGCACTCGGAGACAACATGGCATTTGATAAAAAACTCTTAGACATAGTGGCCTGTCCTATATGCAAAGGAAAGTTAGTATTAAGCAAGCTTGAAGGCCAAGAGCATGAAGAACTTGTATGTCGATTTGATAGAGTAGCCTATGCGATAAAAGACAATATTCCAGTTTTGCTTGAAAACGAAGCACGTGAACTCAGTTTAGACGAGTTAGAGAAAGTTAAAAATCACTAGGAAGCCTTTATGTCGTTTATTGTTGTTATTCCTGCACGGTACGGTTCTACGCGGTTTCCGGGAAAGCCATTGGCAAACATCCAAGGTAAACCCATGATTCAGCACGTATACGAAAGAGCGCTGAAAGCCGGCGCCGAGCGAGTAATTGTCGCTACCGATGATGCGCGAATTGAAAAACTTGTATCAAGCTTTGGCGGGTATTGCTGTATTACCCGAGAAGACCACCAATCGGGTACCGAGCGAATTGCCGAAGTGATTAGCAAAGAAGGTATTAGCAAAGAAGCAATTGTTGTTAATGTGCAAGGTGATGAGCCGTTTATACCGCCCGAAAACATTATGCAAGTCGCGGCTAATTTAGCCAGCGATGCCAACAGACATATACCAATGGCAACGCTTTGTTTTGAAATTGCGTCCAAAACGGAAATTGATAACCCTAACGTTGTAAAAGTCGTTTTTGCTAAAACGGGCAAAGCCTTATATTTTTCGCGCTCGGCTATTCCTTTTGACCGTAATTGGCTTGCAGACACAACTGTTATGCAAACTCAGTCTTATTATCGCCATGTAGGCATCTATGCCTATCGAGCGGGCTTTGTAAATGAATACATTAACTTGCAAGCTAGCCACTATGAATCAATAGAATCTTTAGAGCAACTGCGCGTGCTTTATCATGGTTTTGATATTCATGTGGCTATTGCCGAGCAAGCACCGCCACATGGTGTAGATACACCTGAAGATTTGGCGCGGCTAAACGCTCACTAGTTTTCAGTAAATATAGTGAGCTTACGAACCTCTTTTAGGCTTTTTAGGCGGTTTTCTAGCCGAGTTATACTTTTTCTTGAACAGATGATTCATCTTCTTGATCTGGGGACACCGTAGCCCATAAATCGTGCTCGTCGGCATGTATAATTTCGACCCACAATTGCTGACCAGGGCTTAGATCGTGTAGATCGTTTATATGAATAACGCCGTCGATTTCAGGCGCTTCACCAAAACTGCGGGCAATCGCACCTTCACTGCTGACTTCGTCAACCGTCACAAAATATTCGTTACCTATACGCTGCTGTAAACGCTTAGCACTAATTTGAGACTGCACTTGCATAAAACGTTGTAAACGTGATTCTTTGACGTCTTCATCAATTGGCTCGGGCAAGTTGTTAGCCGTCGCACCCTCTACTGGCGAATACTTGAAGCAACCTACACGGTCGAGTTGGGCTTCTTCTAAAAATGCGAGAAGTTCTTCAAATTCTTCTTCAGTTTCACCCGGAAATCCAACTATAAAGGTTGAACGAATAACTAAATCAGGGCATTGCTCACGCCATTTTCTAATGCGTTCTACGGTTCGGTCTGCGCTGCCTGGGCGTTTCATTAAGCGTAATATACGTTTGTTCGCATGCTGAAAAGGAATATCTAAATAAGGCAGTATCTTACCTTCAGTCATCAATGGAATAAGTGCATCAACATGCGGGTAAGGGTAAACATAGTGAAGGCGCACCCAAATGCCCATTTCACCAAGCTTTTCACACAGCTGCTGCATGTGCGTTTTAACTGGCATACCATCCCAAAAACCGGTGCGATGTTTGACGTCTACACCATAGGCACTGGTGTCTTGTGATATCACTAAAAGCTCTTTTACCCCCGCTGCTTTTAAGCGTTTTGCTTCATCAAGCACGCTACCCACAGGCCTAGAAACCAAGTCTCCGCGCATCGATGGAATGATACAAAAAGTACAGCGGTGGTTACAGCCTTCAGATATTTTTAAATAAGCAAAGTGTTTAGGGGTGAGTTTAATGCCATGGTCAGGCACTAGATGTAAGAATGGATTATGCTGAGGTTTAGGTAAATGCTCATGTACTTGTTCTACAACCGACTCGTAAGCGTGCGGCCCAGTGATTGCGAGCACATTGGGATGGACTTCGCGAATTTCGTCTTCTTTAATTCCTAAACAACCTGTCACGATAACTTTACCGTTTTCAGCTAAGGCTTCACCAATGGTATCTAAAGACTCTTGCACAGCCGAATCAATGAATCCGCAGGTGTTCACAATGACAAGCTCGGCATTGTGGTAGGTCGAGACGACTTCGTAACCTTCGGTGCGCAGCTGCGTTAAGATGCGCTCAGAATCTACTAGGTTTTTAGGGCAACCAAGGCTCACAAATCCAATCTTTGCAGCCTGAGCCTCTGAATGCGTGCTCAATTGATCATCAATCACTTTTGCAGGTATCTGCATTGTGGTGCTTTTTTTGGCAATTGAATTGTCGCTGTGATCTGCTTTTTGTGCAGAACGGCGAGGATCAAATTGATTTACAGACATGAGCACTACCCCTGAAAATTGTATAAGTCTAAATAAGACGCGGAGTATACAGAAGATCAATGCTGAGTTCAGCAATTTGTTGGCACATGTACCTTAGGTTATATGCGAGTTGCGCAATCGTCATTTAATACTATTTTTACTATCCAATAGATATAAATCAAATAAATATAAGACTAATAAAAAAGATATAAGTGAAATTGCATAATCACATAAATAAAAGCCTTATAAGGACGATAAATCCAACATAAGTTTGTACATACACGAATATTTGCGTATCATAATAGTTCGAACCCTAACTATTTAATGTGCTCACTAAGCAAACAAGCAACTAATAGATAGCTAACTACGAGTAAGAGGAAGTATGTCAATAATAGACAAAAAACGTATTGTGATTAAAGTAGGAAGTTCGCTAATTGCACCAACAGACAAAGGGTGCAGTTCGCATAACCTACTTGCGATAGCACAATTTATCATCAAGTGCAGACAACGTGGCCAGCAAGTAGTACTGGTATCATCGGGCTCTGTTGCTGCTGGACGTAAGTGGTTTCAGAAAGCTGAAATGTCGGTTACTTTGAAAAAAGCGATGTCTGCTGCGGGACAAACGGCAATGATGGAAGTTTGGGATAAGCTTGTTGACTTCCCAACCGCACAAATGCTGCTCACAAACGCTGATTTGTGCAACAGAGAACGCTACCTGAGCATTCGCGACACCATCGAAGCATGTCTTGAACATGGCGTATTGCCTATCGTCAATGAAAACGACACAGTAACATCGGATCATCTCAAGGTAGGCGATAACGATAATTTATCAGCAATGGTTGCCACATCGGTTGGAGCTGATGCACTCATAATGTGCACAGACGTTGACGGTTTGTTTAACGCAAACCCAAACAAAGACCCAAACGCGCAGTTAATCAAGCAAGTTACTAAGATTGACGAAGACATTTACAAGATGGCCGGCGGTGCTATTAGCGGCGTAGGCACGGGCGGTATGCAAACAAAAATCGAAGCAGCTGAAAAAGCGACGAGTCACGGTATAGACACCTATATAATAAACGGTTTCAATTCTAAGAACTTTGAAATCTTAAATGAAGGGGGTAGCCCCGGCACCCAATTCACTGCATTTGACGCGCCACTGCCGTCGGCCGTGCACTGGATGACTCATACAGTGAGAGAGTGCGGCGAGGTAATTGTTGATGAACAAGACTTTGATAGTGAAGAAATGCATGATTCTAGCAGCGCAAGCAGCATCACTGGCAGCAGTATTATTGAAGTGAAAGGTGAGTTTTCGGTGGGTGACACGATTTTGCTGCGCAATGACCAAGGCAAACGTATTGCGAAAGCAAAAGCAAATTACAGCAGCTGTTTGCTAAATTATCTAGCTGACGAAGATATCCGCGACAAACTAGACGACGATTCAGATTTATTAACCAATTCTATAATTTCAGATGAGCACATGGCTGTGCTGGAGGATTCATGAGTTTAATTAGGACTTTATCTCAAGACGCTGCAAAGGCAGCGCGTACACTTATTCGCTTAAGTACAAAACAGAAAAACGCAGTTTTACAAGAAATGGCGACAAGCTTGCGAGCCAACAGCAACGATATAATAGATGAAAATAAAAAGGATATGCAACAGGCCAAAATGGACGGTCTACCCGACTCGATGATGGACCGTTTGCTTCTTGATGCCGAGCGCGTTGAAGCAATGGCACAAGGTATCGAAGTCATTGTAAACCTGCCAGACCCAGTAGGGCAGTCGCGTGCGCTTGAAACGCGTCCAAATGGTTTAAAAATTAGCAAAATGAACATTCCACTGGGTGTGGTCTGTATGATTTATGAGGCGCGCCCTAACGTAACGGCAGATGCCGGCGCGTTATGCTTTAAATCTGGCAATAGCGTGATTTTACGAGGCGGAAAGGAAGCACTAAACTCGTCTAAAGCTATTGCCAGTGTTTTACATGAGGTCTTAGAAAAGCACAATCTACCAAAAGCGCTTATTTCGGTTGTACCTAATCCAGACCGCGCGCTTATGGTCGACTTGATGCAACAAAAAGAATTTATTGACGTAATTATCCCTCGAGGTGGTGAAGGCTTGATAAAATTTGTGACTGAAAACAGCCAAGTACCCGTTATTCAGCACTTTAAAGGAGTATGTCATTTGTATGTTGATAAGTCTGCTGACATCCAAAAAGCGCTTAATATTCTGGTCAACGGCAAAACTCAGCGCACTGGGGTGTGTAATGCGCTTGAGGGCTTAATAGTACATGAAGCAGTAAAAGATGAATTTTTAAAGCGAGCGAGCACAGCATTGGCTAAGCACGAAGTTAAGATTAATGCGTGCAAAATGGCAGCACCATATTTTGAAGGCGCAACCGTGTTAGATAATAGTGAATTTGGCGAAGAATACTTAGGCTTAGAAATAGCCGTAAAAGTTGTTGCGAGCATGGATGACGCCATCGATCATATTGAGCGTTTCGGCAGCAATCATACTGAAGTTATTGTAACTGAAGACGCTGTAGCTGCTAGCTTATTCCAGCAGTGTGTTGACGCTTCGGTTGTCATGGTTAACGCTTCTTCACGATTTTCTGATGGCAGTGAGCTTGGCTTGGGAGCCGAGATAGGCATCGCCACTAGTAAGCTTCATGCATATGGCCCCATGGGCCTTGAGTCTTTAACAACAGAGAAGTTTTTAGTGAATGGTGAAGGGCAGGTTAGAGCCTAACTGTTATTAGTCAAAACAAATTTCCAACATGTAAGCAATAGTACACGTAGGCCCTATTATCTTGTATAGTCTTGTATAGTAGTGTGATCACTCAGCAGTATCTGTGTAAACATCAAAACGACAATAAACAATAATAGAATACGGAACCTGACATGTTGAAATTTAAAAGTAAATCTACGTTTACGGCAGCAATAGCTGCCGTTTCTGTTTGTGCCACGCTCACTATAGCGTCATTCTCAATTACTGCTCATGCGAGCCATGGCAATGAAGCGCTAATAAAGGTCGTGTCAGCGCGCGATGCTGAGCAACAGGCGCGTGATAAATATCGTAACCCTGTCGAAACCTTGTCTTTTTTTAGAGTAGAGCCCGGTATGAAAGTAGCTGAAGCACTACCAGGTGGCGGTTGGTATTCAAAAATACTTGGTGATTATCTTGGTGAACAAGGCGCTTTACATGGTATCAATTACAATGATGACATGTGGGCTATGTTTGGCTTTTTTACAGAAGAACGAATCAAAGAAATGTCGTCACGTACGGCTAAATTTCCTGCGCTTGTAGCTGAGCTTAGTGACAGTGGTATTGCTAGCAGCGGGTTTACTTTCGCTACCGCCCCAAAAGCCGCTTATGGTACGCTAGACAGAGTCTTGTTTGTGCGTGCATTACACAATTTGAATCGTTTTGAAGAGCAAGCAGGTACTCGCACGCAAGCCTTGCAGGTCGCATTTGATTTACTTAAAGATGATGGTTTAGTTGGCGTTGTTCAGCACAGAATATCTGATTCAAATAATGATGCTTATTCTGATGGCAGCCGCGGCTATTTAAAACAAAGTGAAGTGATAGCTGCTTTTGAACAAGCCGGATTTGAGTTAATGATGACCAGTGAAGTAAATGCAAATGATAAAGACCGCCCGGTTGAGGGCGATATAGTGTGGCGTTTGCCGCCAAGCCTAAACGGAGTAGGCGATGATGAACAAAAGCGCAAAGCAATGTTAGCCATCGGTGAAAGTGACCGCATGACGCTGTTGTTCAAGAAAAAAGGCGCAAATGTCGCTTATTAAGCCTTAGCTATTTATGCCATTAAAGTATCCTTTGCACTTATACGACGAAGCGGGGCGCATGAAACCCCCGCTTTTCGTTTATCTTTTGCTTATGTTTGTATGCCGAGGATTAATAGTTTTGGTCATTTCTTTGTCGTTTAGGGAAGACAGCGAGGCTTTATTACGTTTATTTTATCCGCAACCGTATCATTTTTACTTGTCTTTGATCCCAATATTCCCGGCCTTTTTGGCGCTTTATTTGGTCAGTAAACGAACAGTGTTGTGGGGGAAAGAGCGCTTCGCTCTATTCGGCTGGTTGCCTGTTTTTATGTTTGCCGCTTTACTGCTCGATAGTGCAATTCAAGTCTATATGCTTCGTGAGATAAATTTCAGATTTTCAATAAACCACGGTGTGTCGATACTAGTGAGTTTTATCGGGATGCTATATTTAAGCCGTAGTCGTTATATTAAAAATTTGATTAAAGATTGGCGAACGCCTTGACCTAAAGCTATATACCTCCAAGAGACTATATAGCTTTGTGCAGTCTTGGATTCAAAACGTGCTGATTATACGCCAACACGTAATATCTAATTTTGCTTTACTGCGGGCGGTGAGCTTTCAAAGCTTGGTCGAAATAGTCTTTAACGCTTGTCTCGCTGTTGTTGACTAAACGCTCATAGCATATACCGGCAAAAGCATAGGTTTGCTCTCCAATCGCTAAAAAGATACTAGGTGCTTGCGGATTCGTTTCATCAAATAACCAATTTCCACCCGCAATACCCCTGAACGTTTCTCCAACGTATGCGCCGTACATATTACAAAGAGTAAAAATAGCTTTGTCTTCTAATACCTGTGCCTGAAACCTATCTAAAAAGCTCAACAGTAAATCATCAACTTTGCTTACGCTCTGTTCGCTGTAATCTAGCTCTACATCAAACTCTTGTTTACTAGTATTAACAGCGTCTTTCGCGCTGTCAGTCATTAACTGCAGAAGTTCTAAATTATTCATGGCTCTCTTTGTATTTATCTTTAATTTTATTGCTTTTTTCTTAGTAGGCTTGGAGTATGCACAATAGTTGGTATTTTTTCCACTTCGTTAGTGCACCAGCGAGAGACTTACTCAAGTTTTATTGTTCGATGTCCTAATATTTGGCGACTTAATAACAAGGTCCCTGGCCCCTGATGCTCTGGGCTAGGACAGATTAAAAAAGCAGTGACTTGTTTAAAAGCACTCCCTTCTACTTCTAATCGACGCAGATTATTTTTATCCAATAGCGTGCTTACTTTGTGTAATGGTAGCCAACAAAAACCCATGTTTTGTGCAAGTAATAATAAAGCCATATCAAAATTACTCACCGTCCAGCGATTTTCAGACTTGAGCCAACCTGAAGTTTCAGATGGCGTCTCTGCGGTATCTTTAATAACAAGCTGCAGATATTGGGCTAGGGTGCGAGGCGAAATAGCTTGCTCTGTATCAGCTAACTCGTGCTCTGGATGACAAACAAGTACAAATTCAACGTGACATAAAGGTTCACCTAAAAAACCCTTAGGCACTTCCATTGAGATGACCAAATCGGCCTTTTTCTCCGTAATCGCCTCAGTGCTGCCGGTTAAGACAGTGTCTATTACTTTGACTCTACTACCGCGGCTGTCGGGTAAAAATCCAGTGAGCGCAGGTATTAAAGCTTCACGCGGATATGCAAGGTCGACGGCTAAGGTTATTTCTGGCTCCCAATCTTGGTTAATATTAACCGCCAGTTGCTCTAAGGCTTGCACATTTTGGCTTAAGTCCCGAGAGCGTCTTAACATAACTTCGCCAGCTTCTGTAAGCACGGCTTTTCGACCAATAACCTCAAGAAGTTGTACACCCAACATATCTTGCAGTTTTGCGACTGCATGGTTAAGTGATGACTGGCTCTTGTTTAAAGCTTCGCCAGCTTGCGCATAGCCACCATAATCCACCACTGCTTGCAAAATGCGCCATTGTTCTAGTGTTGTTTTGGGTCTATAAACCATATTTTCTTAGTATTAATGAGTTAGCTTACAAAGCGTGATAATTACAAAATGGTAACACATGAATTGTAATCTTATTTGATTGACCACAAGTATCCTATAATCATTACTCCTTTTTTAAAAATTTTACTGATATGAAATATGCTTCGTTGTTACCGGTTAGCGCATTAATCGCCCTAGGGATGATTTCCGTGTTGGTACATTTTCAAGTTATACCACCAGGAAGCGAACTGCTTACGCTAATGAATGAAGTCTTTAGCGATGGTTTATATTGGGTTATTTTTTTAATTATCTTACTTGAATCCATTATTTATGTGGGCTTTTACTTCCCCGGTCAGTTTTTTTCTGTTGTCTTGGTGGTAGGCGCTAACCCAAAAGCTAGCGATGTTGTGTATCTGACACTCGCTATGGTGGCGGCGGCAACCTTGGGCTCGCTTATTAACTACTCTATGGGACGCTTCACCAACAGGAACGAGCCCGACAATACCGAACCGACTAAGATATCCCGGCTGTTGCTTGCTATGATTCATATTAACTCACTTGCTTTTTTCATGTTTTCACAAGGCTCTAACCGCAAACCTGCCAAGGTTGTCTTACTAGCTGGCTTACTAAATCTACCTTATTATTTATTGCTTATCGCGGGCACTGCGGTGTTGAGTGAACAAGTAATGGCTATGGCAGAAAATACATACATGTTAGTGACTGTTATTAGCTTATGGCTTGCTATCGCTTTATATTTTGATATTAAAAAATATAAACAACAGGAACAAAATGCGCCGATTGAAATTAACAAAGCGTAGTCGATAGTTTATGACTTATTAACGATATAATGGATTGCGCGACTTGCTGCTAGCATCCCAAAACTAGCGGTAACACCTACAAAAGACCCAAATCCAGTAGCACAGTCCATTTTACTTGCACCTTGGCTATTTACTTTTTCTTGAGTAATTCCGCCATCTGATGTCGGATATTTAAGCTGTTCTGTTGAAAAGATACATTCCACGCCAAAATTACGTTTAACATTTTTACTAAAGCCGTATTGTCTTCGAAGTTCTGAGCGTACTTTTGCAAGTAGCGGATCTTGTATGGTTTTCGCTAAATCTGCTTTGCTGATTTGCAAAGGATCAGTTTGCCCGCCCGCACCGCCGATGCAAATAATTTTGCATTTTATCCTTTTACAAGATGCGATAATCGCTGCTTTTGCCTTTACGCTATCGGCTGCGTCTATGACTACATCATAGCCACCATCTAAATATTCGTAGACGTTTTCAGGTGTCACAAAATCCTCAATCACATGTACTTGCGCATCGGGGTTGATATCTTCAATTCGCTGTTTCATTACCTCTACTTTACTTTGTTCTACCGTTGAACTTAAAGCATGCAATTGCCGGTTTACGTTACTCAATGAAACATCATCTAAATCTATTAAACTAATGTGGTTGATGCCACTTCGAGCAAGAGCTTCGGCTACCCAAGAGCCTACTCCGCCAATACCGATAACAGCAACCTTAGCGTGACTTAGCTTGTCTGCACCATAGGTACCGAATAAGCGTACTAATCCTGAGAAACGTTGAGTGTAAGACATAAGGGGTATTGCCATCTCCTAACTAGTGTAATGATTAATCTTTCGATTAAATCGAATTATAAGGTCTAAATATAGCAATATTTATTCAATTAAATTAGTGCTTAAATACAGACATAAAATAAGGAAAGGCCGAAGTAGAATAAGTCGCTAAACCTTACATATTTCAATTTTTGATTATAACGCAGTGGAGAAGATTATGGGTTTATTAGTTGAAGGAAAGTGGAAAGATCAATGGTATGACACAAAGAAATCAGGTGGAAAGTTTGTGCGTCAAGACTCTAAATTTCGCCATCAAATTAGCCAAGCTAAAGGCGCAGAATTTACGCCTGAGTCAGGCCGTTATCACCTATATGTCTCACTTGCGTGCCCATGGGCGCACAGAACGCTAATATTTCGTCAATTAAAAGGTCTTAAGGAGCATATAAGTGTTTCGGTGGTTAGCCCTGATATGCTTGAAAATGGTTGGGAGTTTGGTCCATCTTATGCGGATGATGTTGCCACTACCAAAGACCATTTGTTTGATTTTGATTTCATGCATCAAGTATATACAAAAGACACACCTGACCTCACATCACGAGTGACTGTTCCGGTGCTCTGGGACAAAAAGACAAACAAAATTGTGAACAATGAATCATCAGAAATTATACGGATTTTAAATACTGCGTTTAATGATTTAACCGGCAACGTCGACGACTACTATCCTGTGGCGCTTCAAGCTGAAATTGATTCAATAAACGATTTTGTTTACCCAAAAATTAATAACGGTGTTTACAAGTCTGGCTTTGCAACAACGCAAGACGCATATGAAGAAGCGGTGCACGAGTTGTTTGCAGCACTTGATACTTTAGAAGCTAGACTAGACAAACAGCGTTACCTGGTGGGAAATACACTCACAGAAGCCGATTGGCGTTTGTTTACCACGCTCATTAGATTTGACCCCGTATACGTAGGGCATTTTAAGTGTAATTTAAAACGTATCGTCGACTACCCTAATTTGTCGGCTTACGTGCGCGATCTATATCAGGTAGAGGGAGTGGCTGACACCACAAATTTTGAACATATAAAACGTCATTACTATTTCAGCCATACAATGTACAACCCCACTCAGGTTATTCCTGTTGGGCCTCTTATGGATCTGACGTCAGCACATAACCGCGAAAGATTTACCGACCAATTATAGGCTTAGGTAAGTCACCTAAAGGAGAATAATATGAGTAGAATTAAACAAACAGTACAAGGCATGCCTGCTTCTGATGGTGCGGGTGTTAAATTGAAAAGAGTGCTAGGTCAGCCTATGTTGAAACGCTTAGATCCCTTTTTAATGTTAGACGAATTTGGGTCAGATGATGCGCAAGATTACATTGCGGGATTTCCGGCGCACCCTCACAGAGGTTTTCAAACTGTGACGTATATGCTCACCGGTAAAATGGGACATAAAGACTCAGTGGGCAATCAGGGCCTCATCGAAGATGGTGGCTTGCAATGGATGAATGCTGGACGCGGTATTATTCATGAAGAAATGCCACAACAAACCGAAGGACAAATGCGCGGATTCCAGCTTTGGGTGAATTTACCAGCGAGTGAGAAAATGTCTGATCCTGCGTACTATGACATTAAACGCGACGGTATATCTGAAGTTTCGGTGGGTGAGTCATCATTGGCTCGCGTGCTGGCTGGAGAATTAAAGGGTACGCTCGGCGCAGTGACCACGCAAGCAGTTAAGCCGCAGTTCTATGATATTCATCTAGCAGCTAACGATACGGTTAAATTTGACACCGTCGAAAGCCATAATGGGTTTGTGTATGTTTATGAAGGGCAGTTAAGTATTCAAGGAAAATCTTTAGCAAAAGGGCAACTGGGTGTTATTGATTTTTCTAGCAGTATTGAATTGTCGACAACACAAAAAGCCAAAGCGATATTTGTTTCAGGTGAACCGATTGGAGAGCCGATAGAGCAATATGGTCCTTTTGTAATGAATACACCCAAGGAAATCAATCAAGCAATTGCAGACTATCAGTCGGGTGAATTAGCGTAAAATATAATAAATACTGATGCCAAAACTTCCACAGGCATCAGTTTAAGTGCATTTCTATAGAGACTTATCTTGCTCTCGGCGAATACCTGTATAAAATACTCTTATCGATTATCAGGTAGGCGCCAATATCTTCTGGGCGTTAGTATCAACACATAAAAATAGCGAAAAAAATTATATGACTGCAATCACTTGCTTTAAAGCATACGATATTCGTGGCGAATTATTAGTCCAATTGAACGAATCAATCGCCTACAGAATTGGCCGAGCCTTTGCTGAAAACCAAAAAGCTAAAACAGTCGTTTTGGGCTCTGATGCTCGGCTTACCTCTTTGCCTTTAAAGTTAGCCTTAAGTGCAGGCTTAATTGATGGCGGTGCTAAAGTATTCGATATTGGCGCTGCAGGTACCGAAGAAATTTATTTTGCGACAACACACCTAAAGGTAGATGGCGGTATCGAAGTAACAGCCAGTCATAATCCTATCAATTACAACGGTATGAAAATGGTAAAGGCGGGCTCTGTGCCAATTAGTGGCGATACCGGTTTACATGCCATTAAAAACTTAGCCGAATCTTACTCAGAAGAAACTGTTGATGAGCAATTAAAACACTATGCCGCCCAAGTTTTAGTTAGCGATGACGACTTTTTAGCGGGCGCGCATTCTGTAAAAGAAACGCTTTTATTGCAATCCAAGCAATATGAACGAGTGAGCTGTGTAAATGATTATGTATTACACCTAAATGAATATGTTGATATTCGTCGTTTTACGCCACTTAAACTTGTTGTTAATTCTGGTAACGGTAGTGCAGGGCATATTGTTGACGCTATCGAATTGTTTTTTAAACATCAAAACGTACCCGTTGAATTTATTAAAGTGCATCATAAGCCTGATGGCCAATTCCCTAACGGCATTCCCAACCCTTTGCTACCTGAAAATCGAGCGGACACGGCAAAGGCTGTTGTAGACAATAATGCTGATATGGGAATAGCGTGGGACGGTGACTTTGATCGCTGTTTTTTGTTTGACGAGTCGGGCGAATTCATTGAAGGTTATTATATTGTTGGCCTCTTAGCCCAAGCTTTCTTGGACAAAAACAAAGGCGCCAAAATCATATATGACCCTCGAGTATATTGGAATACCGAGGATATTGTTAAAAATGCTGGCGGAAAGCCAATAAAGTCTAAAACGGGTCATGCGTTTATCAAAGAACGAATGCGTAAAGAAGATGCTGTTTATGGCGGCGAAATGAGCGCGCACCATTACTTTAGAGATTTTGCTTATTGCGACTCGGGCATGATACCGTGGATGCTAGTTGCCGAACTATTATGCAATACTAAAAAACCGTTATCTGCT
>CAZXTD010000038.1:0-9739 GCA_964643575.1 uncultured Glaciecola sp.
TATAATCAGGATTATCGGACTGGAAGCACTGAATGAGAATGCAGCTTGGCTACAATTGCACAAAATGAATGCTTATGAAGTACAAATTAACTGATAAAACAGCTACTTTTAATTTATTTTGATTTTTTTTGGATTTTTACTTATCTTTCACTAAAGAAATGAAAACACTTGCCGTTACAGATAATGGGAAAATGGTTTTCCCGTGTTATTACTGTTAACAATAAAGAAAAGGAGAGGAGATATGGTTATTCCAACGCAATTTCTCCCCATTAATACCAATAGGCCTAAGCCAGTAAAACGTGGCGAAGTAACACTTGAAAAGTCTGATAGCAATTCGGATGGTACTAAACAAGTGGTGAGGGCTGTTGTTTCGCAATACGATAAACGCGAAGGTGAAGACCGCCGCAAACGCAAAGTTAAGCCTTTGTTAGACACACGCACAGGGCGCGATCGCCGTCTTGAAAACAACAAAAACTCAGTGGACATCAAAGCGTAAGCTGGAGTCCGCTGAGTCGCTTTTTCACTGAGTACAATTTTATTCGTTTATCACGCTGCATTAGCGCGCATTTGTCTGTTAAATTAAAAATAAATCTGCAACACTCTCAATTACGTATACTTTGCACAATGTGCAAGTCGCAACGCGTACTTCGCAACACATAACATATTCAAATAAACCTCTACCGAGATTATTATTATGACAATAAAAACAAATATCAGACTACTCGTGCTGGGGCTAGGCTTGGCCTCATCAGCTTGTTTTGTAAATGCGCAAGCAACTGACGAGCAAGGCGCAGACACTAGCAAACATATTTCATATCAAGATTTGTTTAACCTTGAGTACGCTGCTAACCCAGTAATAATGCCCGATGGCGAAACAGTGTTATACGAACGCCGCAGCATGGACATTATGAGCGACTCACAACGCACAAACCTATGGACCATATCGATTGATGGCAAGGTACATATGCCGCTTATGTCGAGCGCGGCTAATCACAGTAGCGCGATATTTTCTGCTGACGGCAGCAAAATGGCGTACTTGTCGAGCAAAGAAGGTAAAACACAAATATATGTGCGCGATGTAGCAAGTGGCAACACGGCGCGAGTGAGCGATGTGGCCATGTCGCCAGGCAGCTTGAGTTTTTCACCAGACGGTAAACATATCGCGTTTTCGATGTTTACACCGGCCAAAGCTAATTCCTTGTTTACGCTACCGGGCCAGCCTAAAGGCGCTAACTGGGCAGAAGAAGCGCATTATATTGACCGTACCTTATTCCAACGTGATGGCGCAGGCATGAATCGCCCCGGCAATATGCAGGTCTATGTTGTGCCAAGCTTTGGCGGCACGCCAAGGCAAATTACCAGCGGAGACTTTGATTATTCAGGCCAGTTAGCATGGTCGGCTGATGGCTCGACTATTGTGATGTCGGCCAACACTCGCGAAGACAGCGAGTTTGATATCTTTAACAGCGACTTAATTGAAGTTAACGTGAAAGACGGCAGCATCAAAAAGCTGACCGACTTTACCGGCCCCGAGAGTAACCCTCATTTTAGCCCTGACGGAAAAATGATTGCATTTACCGGTTTTGACGACAACGGTAAGTCTAATCAAATTAACCATTTGTTTGTAATGAACAGAGATGGCTCTGGCTTAAAAGACTTAACCGCAGACCTAGACCGCTCGGTAGGCGACATCAAATGGTCAGAAAACGGCAAAGGCCTCTATTTTAGCTACGACGACGCCGGCAAGAAAAACGTGGCTTATGTAAGCTTGTCGGGCAAGCGCGACTTAAAAACTGACGCGCTCGGCGGGCAAAGCATTGGCCGCCCTTATACCTCAGGTGAATTTGCAGTAAGTGAAGACGGCGAAGTGGTGTTTACTTTATCCACTGGCGATCGCCCAGCTGATTTAGCCGTTGTGAATAGACGCGGTAAAGTCACTACTTTGACTGACTTAAACGGCGACATTTTTGACCACAAAGTCATGAATAAGCCAGAGTTGATGACCGTTAAAAGCAGCTTTGATGAGCGCGAACTTCAAGCATGGATAGTGACGCCTCCCAACTTTGACCCTAGCAAAAAGTATCCACTTATTCTTGAAATACACGGCGGCCCGCACACAGCTTACGGCCCTGAGTTTTCAACAGAAGTGCAAATGTTTGCAGCCGCTGGCTACGTTGTTGTGTATGGCAATCCTCGCGGGTCAACCTCTACAGGCACTGAGTTTGCTAACTTGATTGACAAAAACTACCCCTCTGAAGACTACAACGACTTAATGGACATGGTAGATGGCGTAATTGCCAAAGGCTATGTAGATGAAAACAACCTGTTTGTTACCGGTGGCTCAGGTGGCGGCGTATTAACTGCATGGATTATCGGCAACACCGATCGCTTCAAAGCCGCCGTAGTTGCCAAGCCCGTCATCAACTGGATGACCATGGTAGGCACCAGCGACATATACACCTTTATGACCCGCTACTGGTTTACCGACCTACCGTGGAATGATGTAGACCAATACTGGGATCGTTCGCCACTTCGCTTAGTCGGCAACGTAACAACGCCAACCATGGTGTTAACCGGTGAGTTGGACGTGCGTACACCCATGAGCGAAAGCGAACAGTATTACGGCGCACTTCGCTTACAAGGCGTAGAGAGCTCATTAGTTCGCATTCAAGGCGCGTATCACGGAATTGCTCGCAAGCCTTCCAACTTAGGCCGCAAAATCGGGAATATTTTAGCTTGGTTTGAGAAGTATAAAACTGAGGAAGAGTAAACAGGCTAAGTTACGTTAATAGAAAACGCGCAGTCAGAGTTGAATTTGACTGCGCGTTTTTTTATTGCATAGCATAGACTTCACTTATCTTTTAAATTATTAATAACATGATCGTGTTATTGACTGAATGCAGCTTTAATATCTACTAGAGGTTATTTAACATGAATATCGAGTTCGAAAAATTAAGTGATGGGAGAATTGCTATATCACCAAGTGATTTTGAGAATATTCTCGATATTCTTGAATTTGATAAGGCTAAATCAGCGAATGAGGAAACTTTTCCTCTAGAAATAGTAGAGCGTTTACTCGAAGGCGAAAGCCCTTTGCGCGTTTTTCGCGAGTATCGCGGCTATACACAAGTCCAAGTATCGAAGAAAGTTGGACTAACTCAAGCCACCATTGCAGAACTAGAAAAAGGCGAACAAAAAGGCTCCATCTATACATGGAAAGCGCTAGCATCTACCTTAGATGTTGATATAGTCGATTTAGTCTAAAACTCAATAGTGACGACGGCGTGTATTTGAAGTGAAAGTTAATCAGTCGAGTTGAGAGGGGCTCTTATTAGATTTCAAAACTGCTCTTTCAACAACAGGGTTGTATCAATTCTGACAGTTTCCTGTGTACGTATTGCCGACGCTCGGGTATGCGCTAAGTACCAACCATATTGAGTGAGAATTGGTTGTTGCTAATTAAGAGTTTGTACAAATGACTTCCAAACTGCGTAAGCAGCATACCATTCGGTAGTTCAATCGCGTAACTTACTTTGGGCATGTTCACGCCTTTTTTGGGATTAGTAAAATACTTATCGAAATTCAACGGCCAACTCAAAGCTTGGCGAACTTCGTCGTTTGGCTTATAGTGTTTACTTATTAAAAGGTCAATAATTTGATTTACTGTTAAGGAAGAGGGATGGAACGGAATAATCGAAAATTCGATTTCTTACTCATTATCTTTATCTCACTCAGATCTTTTATTACAGCTCTTTACAAATATACTGGCGCTGCTTTTATTTATTCTAAATGGACTGGAGAGTCTACCCCGCAAAGCCAATCAACATTTTTTTTGTGGATGATTTCTATTTATTTAGGTGCACATACAATAGCAACAGAACGCTATTATAAACAGTATGAAAGAGTAGAAAAAGATTTTAGAGAGAATATATCTTTATTCGCAAATGGTCACCGACTAGCCGCATCAGTAGAGTTGCAAAACCTTCAATTCAGAAGAATTTCAAAGGAGCCTGACATCCTTAAACCGAACTCGATTGTTCAGAGTCTTTTTGGTAAAAACCAACCAATATCAGGTCAATTAAAATTACGCATCGATAAGCAAGTATTTACACTTTTTGGAAACGCAGCCTGCAAAGTCCCTTTGTACCAAACTCCTAGGATTGGTGCATTAGGTGCTGTGGAGCTTCTTTTTAAAATGTTGGCCGAAATTGAGAATTACGAGGAGTTTGCGGTAAAAACCAAAGAAAATAGTCTTTACACATTTCCGCCCAATATATCAAACTTAAATAAAGACTGTGTTAACGGTGAGGTTCCTTCATATACATTTGTTAATTCTGAATTGAGACATTTGAACGCTCGAAATAATACTATATTCGTCCAAGGTAAAAAGGACATCGTCAGTGATTCATTTTTTGCCCATGCTTCATTGGTTCAATATGGTTACAACTCAGAATTAATAATCAAAGATAGTACGTTTTTCGCTAGTAACATAACGTTAGATAAAAAACATTTGATAAAAGGTTCCCAATTTATTTTCAGTAGGGTTCACGTTTCGGATATTGAACCTCTACCGTTAATCGATTACGATAATTCAAATTTTTTCATGAGTGATTTGACAGAGGTTAGCGTCTCCTGTGAAATCCTCAAATACAACAAAAATAAATGGAATGTCAGTAACAGCAAATGTGAGGATGTCGAAACCTTTGATTCATATCATGATTTAATTCTGGCCTTCTTGAACTATTTAACAAGTAACCCAAATGTTAGACAACGTCTAGCTGCGAAAGCATTCACTTTTAAGAGTAAATTCGAGCGCAAAAAATAAATAAAGACACTTTGTGCGCCAGACCTAATAATCAATTCGATGTACGGATGAAAAACACGAGCAATGCTGCTAAGCACACTAGCTAAGTACATATTTGCATTGCTTGGAAGGTCCGGTTTCTGTGCTTTTGAGTCATCTGCAATTTCAAAAGTAAACTAGTTCAACCTGCACAATTTAGTAGTACAAAACTCTAAAGCCGACTGTCCGCTCCTTGTCTGTAGCAGCCTGTCAGGTGATATCTCTACCTGCACATGAAATTGTCAGATCAGATATAATCCCTTGGTAATCACACCCTTGGTAATCACACTACTACAGTTTAGGCACTAATTGGCACTTTAACGCTTGTGGCGACTATTTCATAAACTACGCCCGCTTTGATTGAGTCTGACTCTGTTTGCAAGTCTTGTTTAAAGTGTTCTGCTTGCTCAGGGCTCATTTCTTTTTTGATAAGCTCACCAGCCAACAAAACTGTTTTACCGCCTGCATCAGTCGGGATAAAAAAGCCGTAATCTTTAAACGACACTCTTAGCACTTTTTCTTCGTACTGAGCGATAAAAAAGCAGCCTTTCTTTTGGCACACTTTTGTTATTTTGGTTTCGAGTTGTATGGGTTTGCCGACGTGGGCTTCTGGTTTGGTAATCAAAGCCTTTAGGCTGACTTTTGCAATCGATGAATCGAGCGGAGCGCCAAAGGTTTCGCTATTTGCGTCCTGAAGTACCGGCTCTGATAGGCGGATAGTGGCGTTGTTGTTTTGTGATGCTAATGTGGCAGTAGAACATGCCAATATTAAGCTGCATATGCTAAAGACTTTTGTGAGGGATGGTTTCATTGGGATTACCCTTTTTAATTAATCAATGACTATTTAACCAAAGCAAATGTTTGGAATTATTGCTCTGCCTTAATCAATCAATCCTGATTGTTAGTTTTGACAAATATACTGTGGCTTAAAATAGAGCGCTAAACCTTAATCCGCCCGCCTCGTAAAGCAAGTTCCTGTAATGATGGGTCAGTGTAGTAATACTGTTTATCTTCAGGGTCTAATACTCGAACGTAAACGGTCTCGCCAGCTTCTATTTTCATAGGGAATGTCGCTCCTTCTGATGAAAACAAACCATCGTCGCAACTCAGTGTAGTGGCCGCAGGATTCCCGTCGACATCTTCGCAAGCATTATGTATAGAAACTTCAGTAGACTTGCTGAGTGCAAATTCCGCAGGGTCAGCTCCTGATATTAAAGTTATATCCGCGTATGACATTATAGTTTTCCTATGTGAAATAATTCCAAAGTTTACTACTCTTTTTAGATGCTGAATTTAGTGTGGAGCAATGCACTTTTTAAATCAAGACAATACCGCACTACTGTCGCTAAGTTTCCCGCGTTATTCAAATAACCTCGTATCGTTAATAAGTTCCTTTAGTTCTGGACTAGTTTGTAAATGCTGCTTTGAGTGGCCATGTTCTATTGCAGACAACATTAAGTAGATTGCTTCTTCTCGCTTTCCCAAAATCTCATAAGCTTCAGCTGCAGCAGACAATATTTCTGAAGAGTCTGGTGCTAAGGTTGTTGCTGTTCGTAAACGTTGCAACGCAAGAGTTGGTTGATCTGTTTTTGCATAATAAAGAGCTAAATCACTATGTATAAAGGCATCTCTGGGATACTGTTGACGTATTGTTTCTGCGAGTTTAATCGCATGATTGAATGTTTCGAGCGTTCTTGTATCCATGCCATTCATCCAAGCGTACACAAAAGCTAAGTTGCCCCAGGCGAGAGAGTCACTTTTATCAAGATCGAGTGCTTTATTGTAAGCATCGGCAGCTGCTTGAAAGTTGCCTTCTCTTCCATAAACAGTCCCAAGGTTTGTGTACGCCATGTAGCTAGGAATAATATCAATAGCATTGTTATACATAACGATTGCCTCTTTAAAACGCAAAGTTTCGTTAAAGGCAAGGCCTAAGTTTATCATAGCTGGATAATAGTCAGATGCTTGTTGTATCGCTGATTGCCATTGAAATATAGCATCATCTAAACGCCCTTGTTCATAGAGAAAGTTACCATAGCTATCTAAAACCGTAGGATTTTCCGAATCTAAAGCAACTGCTTTTTGAAAAGCAGCATCCGCATCATCTATCCTGCCCAATTGTGAATAGACTTTTGCTACTACTCTATTGGTCATCGCATCATTTGGGTCAATAGCAATTGCTCTTTTTACAGCCGCGTTTGCTAAGTCAAGATTGCCTTTGGTTAAATGAATCAAGCTGAGTGCTGCCTGCACCGGGGCAAGATCTGGGTCCAATGAAGCAGCTTGATTAGCCGCATCACTAGCCTCATCAAGCGCAGCGTCATCTCCCGACAATATATACCTAATCCGCAAAGCCTCTGCTGAACGCGCGTAAGCCAGCGCAAAGCTCGGGTCCATCGTGTAGGCCTCTTTCAACAAATCTATTGCGATATCTAAATTGTCGTCTTTATCCCAACGCTTTAACAAACCTAAAGCTTTTAAATAGCTGTCGTACACTACAGCTGTAGACGTAACTTGGCTGCCAGCGTCAGTATTGTTTGAACTTGTGCCCCACTGGTTCCAAACAAAAAATGCTATTAACAATGCACTCAAAGCTATTAGAGGCGGCGCAAACCGACGCGCCGATTTTTGGTTTATGGGGAGATGTGCTGCAAGGCTTTTAGATTGAACTGCTTCAATAAGATGCTCGCTATACATTTTGTCAGTCTTTTTAAATAAAGCCTGCACACGATTTAGCACCAAAGCCAGCTCTTTTGGCAGTGTCGCGTCGTCTAAATAAACGGGAATAATTTCGATGTTGTGGTCAAGCGCGTAGTCTATTTCTCTGAGGCAATGGCTCGACACTAGTGACGCTTTTGATATGAAGAAGACAAATTTGTCGGCATTTTGTATGGCGGTAGCAATTTCAGCGCGCCACGACTTGCCAGCCGCTATACCTTCGTCGTACCAAATATTGCTGCCAGCGTCTTTCAATAAGCCTAAATCGTCATACACGCTTTTGGCGTCTTTGTGCGCATAGCACACAAAAATAAAGGAGTCGGGTCCTTTGTAGGCGGGGAAGGGTTTTTCTAAGGCAGTACCCATTAAAAGATTCTTCTTGTATAGTTAATTACAGATTAAAAAACCGCTCAATATCACTTTTAATTTGTGTGGCTAGTATTATTGTTATTGCTCCACTATATAGCAGGTTAGGACTCAGTGAAAGAGATAGCATACAAACCGCGTAGCAAAGGTTAAATAAACAAAAGTCTAATAATAAATAAAACCAAGGGAACGCCGAATATGTCTATTGAAAAGCTCAAAGATCAAATTAAAGATAAGGGCGCGGCTAACGCAATTGTTTGCATCAATCCTCTTACCATGATGCCTTACGACATTAGCAGCTCAACTTTGGTGGGTGATGTGTCTAGAGTCACTCCCGATGTATCGCCTAATTTGGTATCAGAATTATCTGGCCTTTTTCAACTTGGCTGGAATGAGCTAAGAGCTTCAGGAAAAGTCGACCCTAAACTAATAAGCACCTATACACCGGTTATTCAGCGTTTGCTCGATGCAAAACAAACGCAAAACATGGTTTACTTTCCATTTTTGGGCATTGCTTATGGTGCTCTTAATGAGCAAGGCCTTGAAAAGCTAGAAACCAATAGAGCAGTTGACGACATTCAACCAGTATCCGATAGCTTGGGACTTATCGAACCCGTTCCGGATGATGCTGACGAAGAGCATGAACCCGAGCAAGAAGTTGCATGGGGTGTCGAGCGTATGGGGGCACCTGACCTTTGGAAGCAAGGGCTTACGGGCAAAGGAATTTGTGTAGCGCATATGGATACAGGTGTTGATACCAGCCATCCTGCTTTACACGATGTACTAAGCAGTCACACCTTTGTGAGCGAAGACGGGCAAGTGACGGAGCAACATGAAGCCTATTCTGATTCGTCTACCCACGGTACGCATACCGCAGGCACAATTGCAGGACGCCAAGTAGCGGGTGAGAAGCTTATTGGCATGGCGCCGGGCGCAAACCTTGCATGCGCAACCGTCATCAACGGCGGCGATACCTTTGCTCGCTTATTAGCAGGGCTAGAGTTCGCATTAGCAGCAAACGCTCGAGTGTTAAGTATATCGTTAGGCATTAGCCCATTTGATGATTCACTCAAAGGTATTATGAACACCTTAAGAACCCAGCAGTTATTGCCTATTGTTGCCATTGGTAACAATCCACTGTCGAGCGCTTCACCGGGTAATTACGATAACGTGCTGTCGGTAGGGGCAACCGATAAACGCGACAAAGTGGCGCCATTTTCAGGCAGTGCAAAAATGAGCGGATTTGGCGTAGGCCCAACCATTTGCGCGCCGGGTAAGAACATATTAAGCGCCGCGCCTGGTGGTGGCTATCGTAGGTCTAATGGAAGCTCGATGGCCGTGCCTCATGTGGCAGGCTTAGCGGCATTATTACTTGAATCAAATCCATATGCCACCAGTGATCAAATTCAGCAGGCCATTGTGGAGTCTTGTGTTAACCCGGCTAATGTTCATGCTGATAAAATTGGTGCAGGCATTCCAAATGCTGCCAGAGCATTGGAGAGGCTTAAGGTAATTTTTAGATGACTAAAGTACCTACACTTCGTGCAATTCATCACGTTGCCATTATTTGCAGCGATTATGAAATCTCAAAACGCTTTTATACCGAGGTGTTAAAGCTGCCAATAATTGATGAAAATTATCGCCGCGAGCGAGACTCATGGAAATTAGATTTACGCTTAGAAAATGGTAACCAACTAGAGCTTTTTAGTTTTCCTGACGCGCCCGAACGACCAAGCAGGCCAGAGGCTCAAGGCTTAAGGCACCTAGCCTTTGTCGTGGATGATGTTGCTGCATATAAAGCTTATCTTGAAG
>CAZXTD010000038.1:9749-28746 GCA_964643575.1 uncultured Glaciecola sp.
GCAGTAGAGCCTATTCGAATAGATGAATTTACTGATAAAGCCTTTACGTTCTTTAAGGACCCAGACGGCTTACCGTTGGAGCTTTATCAGCAGTAATTTGCCGCTAGGAAGTATAGTAGAGCATAGGATACAAAAACTGCCATCTTCGGTTAGAGCTTAGTCTGCTTATCTTTTGCTGATTATTTTGTATAATCGAGCTATAGGATTTGTATGCCCAACAGAATATTACTGTACGATACATCAATAAAATAAATAATAACAAAGAGCTTATCATGCATATTACGCACAATCGCAAAACCAGCCGCTTTACTCTAACTTCAGTGTTGATGCTGTCTTTATCGTTATTTGCAAATATTAGTGCAGCCCAACAAAGTAGCAGCCCTAATATCAGCATTGATGCAGAATCATCGGTCGTTACCGAACATAAAACAACAATTAACGGCAAGCGAGTTAGCTACAAAGCAACCACCGGCACTCAACCCGTATGGAACGATAAGGGCGAGGCTACCGCCACTCTTTTTTACACCTATTACCAGCGCACTGATGTAAAAGACACCAGCCAGCGTCCTCTAATTATGTCATTTAATGGTGGCCCCGGGTCTGCCTCGGTTTGGATGCACGTGGCCTATACTGGCCCGCGTACCTTAACTATTGATGATGAAGGCTATCCGGTTCAGCCTTATGGTGTAAAAACAAATCCGTATTCAATACTCGACGTGGCCGACATTGTATTTATTAACCCAGTCAACACCGCCTACAGTCGCGTATTACCCAACAGCGAAGGTGAAATGCCCTCACGGGATAAGCAAAAAGAAATGTTTTTTGGCGTGAATGCCGACATCGAATATTTAGCAGAGTGGCTAAATACCTTTGTGACGCGTTTTGATAGATGGACGTCGCCTAAATACCTGATTGGCGAAAGCTATGGCACAACAAGGGTGTCGGGCCTTGCCTTAGCGCTCCAAAATCAGCAGTGGATGTATTTAAATGGTGTGATTTTAGTCTCTCCTACCGACATTGGTATTGAACGCAATGGCCCAGTAAAAGCAGCAAATCGCTTGCCCTACTTTGCTGCTACCGCTTGGCATCATAAAAAGCTTCCTAGCGACCTACAGTCAAAAGACTTATATGAAGTACTCGACGAAGTAGAGCAATACAGCATTAATACATACTTGCCCGCATTGGCGAAAGGCAGCTTTATTAGCGACTCAGAAAAACAAGCTGTTATCAGCAAAGTTGCGCGTTACTCGGGTTTAAGTGAAAAGTCGATAGCACAAAATAACCTCGACATTCCTACCACGTTTTTCTGGAAAGAGCTGCTTAGAGATGAAGGCATGACCCTTGGACGTCTCGACAGCCGCTATCTTGGCATTGACGAAAAAGAAACTGGTGACCGTCCCGACTACTGGGCAGAACTCACTTCTTGGCTGCATTCGTTTACCCCTGCGATTAACGATTACATTCGCAATGAGCTCAATTATAAAACCGACATCAAATATAATATGTTTGGCCCCGTGCGCCCTTGGGATAGAAGCAACAATAACAGTGGCGACAACCTGCGTTTAGCCATGGCCCAAAACCCGTATTTGAATGTGCTTATTCAAGCTGGGTATTACGACGGTGCAACCAATTACTTTGATGCTAAATACACCATGTGGCAGCTCGACCGCAGCGGCAAAATGAAAAGCCGACTCGACTTTAAAGGCTACAGAAGCGGACACATGATGTATTTACGCCGCGAAGATTTGCAAAAATCGAATCAGGACTTGCGCGAATTTATTCTCAATACTGTGCCCGCAGCGGGCACGCCAGCCCAGTACCCTCGAAGATAAGTGAATAAAGTCCCCCATGAAAATCATTACAACTGTTTTTATTGCTTGTTTTTTATTGAGCCTATCAAATATTGCCAAAGCATTAAGCAATGGTGATAAAGTGATATTTTCTACTCAAAAAGAACTAGAGGACTTAAAAAACCTTCAATTTGATCAAAACAATATGATTAGTGCAGGGCTGCCAAATAAGGTGCATTTTGAAAGTCTAAAAGCCATGGGCCTAAGCCTAGTTATAGATTTAATTCCGGGTGATAGAAGTAAAGAAGCCGCTCTGTTAAACAGCATGGAAATTCCGTACAACAACATTGCGGTAGATTGGGGAAACCCAACCCTGCAAAACTTTACTGACTATGTAAAGTACATGGAAGAAGCGCAACAAACTGACGGCTTAGTCTTAACACACTGTAAACTCAACTGGCGCGGCGCGGTATTCACGTATTTATATCGAGTGACGCAGTTAAAGCATGATGAAAGCTCGGCAAGAGCGCATATGCTCGATACGTGGGAGCCCAACCAACGCTGGCAATCATTTATAGATGAAGTGAAAACCCACTATGAGCTTTGAGGGTTGCTTATCATCTATACGCCTGAGTTTGATTTCAAGGCAACTAGATTACTAACGTTAAACTATATAAAACCTCTGATAGGAAGGGCCTATGACTAAGCTAACGCATGTATTTTTCTTTTTTATAACTTTGTTAGCTATGACTGGCTGCCAAACAAAGCATACCGAAAAACCTACTGCTGCGAGCCCTGATTTTTTATCACCACCACTGGTGCGTCATATTTATACCGCAGACCCTTCTGCCCATGTTTTTGAAGGTAAAATATATGTGTATCCTTCACATGATATAGACTCCAGCCAACCTCTTGGCGGTGCCGATCAGTTTGATATGAAAGACTATCATGTGTTTTCTATGGATTCGGTGGGTGGACCTGTTACAGACCATGGAGCCGCCCTTCATATTGACGACGTGCCTTGGGCCACAAGACAAATGTGGGCGCCCGACGCATCTTATAAAGACGGCAAGTATTACTTATACTTCCCTGCTAAAGACAAAGACGGAATTTTCAGAATTGGTGCAGCTGTAGCCGATAACCCAGCGGGCCCTTTTAAAGCCCAACCCAATCCCATTGAAGGCAGCTTTAGCATTGATCCATCGGTATATAAAGATGATGATGGCAGTTATTATATGTACATCGGCGGTATTTGGGGTGGTCAGTTAGAACGTTGGACTACCGGGGAATACAAAGAAGACGGCCAAACTCCTCCTGCTGACCAACCCGCGCTTTTGCCTAAAATTGCGAAAATGAGCGATGATATGCTTAGCTTTGCTGAACCCTTAAAAGACGTACAAATTTTAGATGAGCAAGGCCAACCCATTTTAGCCGGCGACAACGAGCGACGCTTTTTTGAAGCGGCTTGGGTACATAAATATAAAGATGTTTATTACTTTTCTTATTCTACCGGCGACACGCATCTTATTCAGTATGCCACTGGCTCATCACCTTATGGGCCATTTACTTACCAAGGTAAAATCCTC
Source organism: uncultured Glaciecola sp. (assembly GCA_964643575.1). GTDB lineage: Bacteria > Pseudomonadota > Gammaproteobacteria > Enterobacterales > Alteromonadaceae > Glaciecola. The sequence goes on from CAZXTD010000038.1 coordinate 13,126, forward strand.
GAGCCAGTGCTAGGCTGGACTAACCACCATTCAATTGTTGAGCATAATGGCCAGTGGTATTTGTTTTACCACGACAGCGAGCTTTCTGAGGGTAAAACTCACTTGCGTAATATTAAGGCTGCTAAACTTGAGCATGACGAAAATGGGAAGATTATCCCTATTGACCCGTATTTTGCAGATTAGTTAAAAGAATAACTATTTGTTTGTTCTTGCGAAGCTCTGTCATTACATAGTTTAAATGCAAAGCTACTCACTTTTTATAAATGACGAATGACCTTACAAGGATTACCCACGGCAAGTACATTTGCAGGGATATCTTTACTTACCACGCTGCCTGCACCAATAACTGCGTTTTCGCCTATTGTTACGCCAGGCAGAATAATACTGCCACCGCCAATCCAAGCGTTGTCGCCAATGGTGATGGGCTTAGCGAATTCCCAAAGGTCTTTACGTTGTTGAGGGTCTAGCGGATGAGCTGCGGTGAATAGCTGAACATTGGGTCCGAGCTTAACGTAATTGCCAATAGTGATTTTGGCGCAGTCTAAAAATGTGCAGCCAAAGTTGCAGTAGCTATTGTGGCCAATGTCTACATTTTCTAAATAGTCGCAATAAAAGGGCGGTTCTATGTAGGACTTTTCGCCGGCGCTACTCATCATGTCTGCTATCAAATACATCCTATCTTCAACTGCCAAAGAGCTGTTGTTAAATTCTACACAACGGTCGTGTGCGGCAGTACGTTTGTCGGCAAGTTCTTTGTCAGAGGCTTGATATAGCTCTCCACTTAGCATTTTTTCTCTTTGTGTTTTGTTGGGCATGATTATCGTCTCGTATTAATAGACTGGTTGTTATTTTAGTTGAACTTGCAGGTGGTAAATCTAGTTCTTTAGCGGGGCAGTGGGTTTCTGGTAGCACTAAATATTGTGATACCACTTGATATGGCCCAGGGCTATTTACCATAGTAATTATAGTGCCTTGATTAAGCTGAGCTTGCCAGTAGCATCTTACTTTAAGGCTTGGGTGCTCGCGTGCAATAATTGCTAATTGTTCTGCCACTTCTGGCGATTCTTTTACTGCGTTTGCTAGCCCTAGTGCTGCTTTGAAAGGTACGGATTGCTTTTTGTTTTCAGCAAGGAGTTCGGCGATTTTTGCGGCATAAAGCGTATTTTCGTTTTGTATATGCTGATAGATTAAGCTATCGAGCTTGATGCGTGTGTGCTTATGAACAACCGGTACCGGAAAAGTAATGTGTGTAGATAGGTTTAGGCTTTTTACCATCCAGATACCCATCAGTTGGATTTTACCAGACGAAAATGAAAACCGGTCAATAAGGGATAACAGTATAAGGCCTATCAAAAAGAGGCTGCCAATCTTGATACTAAGTTTTGTCAATTGACATGGCCGGTACAAAAGGAAGTATGATTAGAAAAACATTGCGCACTGTTATATTTCTCAGAGGTGCAAGCACGTACTGGCAAGTAGTAACGAATTGTAAAAAAGCGCTTTACCAGCGCGCTCCACCTAACTCAATGTTATGCGCTTCAATTTCTTTTGATTTGCTCAGTTTGGTAAACAACAAACCCACGAGCAAAAAGAAAGCAGGCACTGCAAAATAACTAATTTTCATGCCAAGTGCTTGTGTTGCATTAATTGCAGCGGAGGTGTCTAAAGATGAAACCCCGGCTAATTTGAGCACGATGTTAACGAGAAGAAGAATAAAAAATAAGTAGGCAATTTTTCTTCTGTAATTTGCCTGCTTTCTAGCCTTTGTCACAAATTTTCCTTGATATTCATATTGTTAAAAAGAGAATGATTTCGACAGTTAAAGTAAGCGCTATAAAATATAACAACTCATCGTCAATCAGATTAAAAAAACACCAATAAGTTCATAAAAAAATGGAATCAGAGCAATATAAAAAAATAAAAAACACAAGTGCTTGCTATGCTTGCCATTTAACCGAAGATAAAATAAACAGACGCTAGTAAAAGTCTTTAAACTTCAATATGCTAGTGCTTTAATTAAGCATAAGGGCTGCAGCAAAATGGGTGATACGGCAAACCTCTCGCTCAGTTGGCGGTCAGTGATGCTATTGATGATTTGCTTGCCCATTATTGCATGTGTCTTTTTATTGCTATGGAAAAAGGTAGAGCGCTCTGCTTGTTATATGCTTGCTGCTTTACTCTTTGTTATCGTGTTGTCGATTGTGCCGCAAATAATAGGCTTTGCCGGCTTCTACCAAGTTTGGCCCGGCTTGACCTTTTTGCCTGTTACTACTTCGCTTTGGTTAGGCCCACTTTTTTATATCCACGCGTTCTTACTGCTTAAAGAAAAACCACTTGCATGGCGCAAATATTTGCTGGTTCCGGGTGTATTACAAACCGCTTACTATACATGGGCTTTTTTGAGTCTAGGAGACTATCAAGCTAAGTGGGCCTTCAATGAGTCTTTTCATGGGCCATACATTGTGCCTATTGAAACAGGGCTTGCAATATTGATGATGCTTTTGGCTTTGTTCAGGGTCAATGTAATGTACAAGCAATATACAAGGTACTTACATAACACGCAGTCTGCGGCGGTCGAGTTTTATCCTGTTTGGCTCGACAAAATTATACTCGCTATGCTGGTGGCAGGCGTACTTTTTAGCAGCATACAAATTACTCAATTATTCGTGCACTTATCTTATGTCAGCATGTTTCCTATTCAGGTGATGATAATGATGACTGTTGCGTGGTTAAGTGTTGAGGCCGTATGGCGATTAGACATGGTTTATCCAAAAATGCCGCGTGGCTTGACCTTTAAACAACGAAACGATAACGAATTTACGCCATTTATTGATAGCGGGTACGATGTGCTTGCGCAAGAGCAGAACAACGAGCATGAAGGATATACTGGTGGTATTGGGGCACAACAGACAATTTTGCAAAGCAATTCTGAATTTGAAAATATTCAGCGCCCCAAAATTGATAGTCAACAGGCGCTGCAACAGCAGGGTGAGGATATCAAAGCGTCTGTGCTGCAAAATAACTGGTATTTGCAAGCACGATTTTCGTTAAAGCAGCTTGCTAAAAACATGGCCAGTCACGAAGTCTATATATCGCGGGCAATTAACAAAGGCCTAGGTCTAAGTTTTAACGACTTTATCAATCAGCTTCGCATTCAGCATGCTATTGGCTTAATCACAACAACAGAGTTACCTCTACTCAATATTGCCCTAGACAGTGGTTTTAATTCTAAGGCAACCTTTAACCGCGTGTTTAAATATCATATGCATTGCACCCCGTCTCAGTTCCGTCAAAACAATCAAGCTCAATAAGAAATAAGTATCAAAACATAAATTTAAGGTCTCAAATTATAGCTTGGGTCGCGGGAGTGCTTGGTTTGCCGCATTATGGGATGCAACCTATAGAACAGTCATCACTGGAGATTGAAATGAGACACTTTCGCACATTATGTATTACTGTCATGCTTGCAAGCCTATTGCTATCTTTAAGCATTAATACAGCGAACGCCACACAAGCTAGCAACATTGCCAACAATGAGTTTAACCAAGCAGCAAAACAGCACTTAAGCCTTGCACAAGTAGAGCAGGATGTTGCCTTGTTAAAAGAAGCATACTCACGTTTGCACCCTGCATATTCACGATATACCACTGAGCTTGAAATGGATGCGGCTTGGCAGGCTATAAGCGATAAGGCGGCGAAAAATGGGCTAAATGTGGGGGAGTTTTATTTAGCGATTCAAAAAGCGCTTACCCACATAAAGTGCGATCACACCAAAGCGAACTTACCCAAAACCATAAAGAAAGAGCGTAATGAACAGCCTTTATATCTTCCGTTTACCTGGGTATGGATAGACAACACCGCTATAGTCACCAGTGCAACACAAGCAAGCGGTTTACAAAAATATTAGTACCTTAATACTCGACCTACGCGAAAACGGCGGCGGCTCCACTGATGCTAGCCAAGGCCTATTAGCTAATTTAATCACTTCAAAAATGCAATTAAAAACCGAAATGCGAGTCAACACTTTGAAGACCTTCGTCCCTATCTGTGGACTTGGGATAAACGCGCACTCGACCCATGGCGTATTGGTTTTAGTAAAAATGAAGATGGTACGTTTTCGCTTAGGTCTTGGTTAACTGAAGACCTTGATAAGGTAAAACCTACTAAATATAGCTTTACCGGTAAAGTAATTGCCCTGACTAGCCGCAATAATTCGTCGGCGAGCACCAACTTATTGAGTGTTATTAACGGTCTAGGCAGAACCACATTGGTTGGCGAAAAAACAGGGGGCAGCGCCGAAGGTCCAAGCGCGGGGCTTATATTTACGCTCAATCTACCGGCCTCTAAAATTACGACTCGTATTCCATTTTTCTTGCAAAAGAATAACGTAACATCGTTCGATAAGGGCATGGGGCTTACGCCAGATGTAGAGGTAAACCCAAGTGCACAAGACTTTAGTAAGCAGACCGATACCATTTTAGAGCAGGCGCTTTTGTTAGCTACAAATCTTGAGTAAATAAGGTCCTTAAAAACCAGTATTTATATCACCAATAAATATCCAGCAAGGCGAGTCAAATTGCCTTGTTGTGCATTTCACTGTTTCTTCTACAATGACAAATTAAAGGTCCTGTGCAATACTTACGCATTATCAGTTTATATTAGTAAACAAAGATGTCTCGCCTTACTATTGTCATATGTTTCAGCCTTATCCTCGCCTTTATACTTTTTGCCTGCAATGAGTCTCAACGCACAACGAAAACGATTGAGAAGTTCGTTGAGACTAATACAGTCTCAGCAGTCAAAGGCGTCTCAAATACAAACAATGAATCACCAACGGACGAATTGGAAACACAACAACGATTTAATGTGATTTTTGGCGGTCAAACAGTTGGGCATGCTGACGTTATCCGCAACACTGAAAATGACCGTGTTATTTATACCGTCGACTACGCTTATAGCAACAATGGTCGCGGCGCAAACAGCAAAGAAACAATCATTACTCGCCCCAACGGTGTCGTCATAGATTGGAACATTGCAGGCCAAACGGTTTTTGGTAATGCCGTGCAAGAAGCTTTTATGTTTGATGGGCAGACCGCGCGCTGGAGTAGCTCCACAGAAAGTGGCGAACAAACTTCAGCGGGTGGTGCAATGTATATATCGCAATATGCTAGCCCCTATTCTTTGTTTTTGTATGCCAATGCCCTTCTTAAAAAGGGTGATACGCTAAATGCATTGCCTGGGGGAGTGTTGTCTATCGACAAATTAGAAACTCTTCGTCTTAAAGGCCCCGCGCCAGACAACAAGTACTTTGAAGCCAACATTTATGCCTTGAAGGGTATAAATTTGGATCCAAGCTATTTGGTGCTAGATGCCGAGCAGTCCTTACTAGGTGTGATTTCGCCTCGTTTTGTTATGCTTAAAAAAGAGATATCAGCGCATGATACTAAGCTACGAAAGTTAGCCGCAGAATATAATGTTAGGCGCTTTGAGGAAATAGCTAGCCGAGCAACCAAGGCCTTTGATGCGCCCGTTTCTATAAAAAATGTGCGTATATTTCAGCCGCAAACGCTTTCATTGTCAGGTTTGAAGACAGTGACAATTGAACAAAACAGAATTAGTAACATTCAAATTGCCCAATCTCCGATAAATTCTTCCCATGTCATTATTGATGGCAACGGCGGAACTTTGGTCCCTGGCCTTTATGAGATGCACGGCCATATGAGCGATAATCAAGCCTTGCTCAATGTACTCGCCGGCGTTACCTCAGTGCGCGATGTAGGCAACGAAATTAATGTTCTCGACCCTTTAGTAAAGAGCATAAATAAAGGTCAATTAATTGGCCCGCGCATTACTAAAAGTGGTTTTATTGAGGGTAAAAGCCCTTTTAGTGCCGCGACGGGTGAAATGGCAGCTAGCAAAGAAGAGGCCGTGCAGCTTGTAAAAAATTACGCTGAAATGGGCGACTACTTTCAAATCAAAGTGTATAGCTCGGTTAATGGCGATTGGGTGCCAGCAATGGCAAAAGAGGCCCAAAAGCACGGTATGAGGGTAGCCGGACATATTCCTGCATTCTCCACTGCCGACGAAATGATAAACGCCGGCTTTGATGAAATCACTCACATTAACCAAGTTATGTTGAGCTGGGTATTAGGGCCAGATGAAGATACGCGTACCCTATTTAGGATCACCGGCATGAAACGCTTCGCTGACCTAGATATAAATCAACCTAATGTGCAAGCTTCGATTGATTTGATGATGTCGAAAAACATTGTTGTAGACCCGACAATTGTTATTCACGAATATGGATTGCTTTCACGAAATGGTGAAGTAAGAGCCGGCGTGTTGGATTACATAGACAATATGCCGGTAAGCATTCAGCGTGCTAGTAAAGTGGCTCTGCTAAACGTTGCTGATGATGCCGAAGACCTAGCGTACAAAAAGGCATTCGACAAGATCATTGAGGTGTTGTCGTTAATGCATACAAAAGGCATTTTTATTGTGCCAGGTACAGATTTGGGCGGAGCATTCAACTTACACCGTGAGCTCGAATTGTTCGAAAAAATAGGTATGTCGCCAGCCGAAGTACTTAAAAGAGCGTCTTATGATATGGCAGACTATTTAGGCGTTGAAAACGACTTGGGCAGCATCGAAACAGGTAAACTTGCCGATTTCTTTTTAGTCGAGGGTGATCCGACTGCTCGTTTAAAAGCAATTAAAACCATTAAAATGGTAGCTAAAGATGGCAAGGTGTATTTTCCCTCAGAAATTTATCCTGAGTTTGGTATCACGCCGTTTACAAAAGTACCTGCGGTCACTTTGCCCGCTTTGCCTAACTAGGTCGGCACAATATCAGAAAAAGCAAAAACGTTTATTCGGAGACATACAAGCGTGCGTAAAATTGTTTATATTAGTTTGTTCATATTAAGTGCCTTTGCGATAAGTGCATGCACTAATACCGATTGGCGAACCGCCAGCAGAGAATCGGCAAAGATAGCCGAAAGCCCTGCTACTTTTAAAGACGCCACCATTGAATACTATGCTGCCGACGCTTTTAGCTGGCGAGGGTGGTTTGCGGTTCATAGCTGGATCGCGATTAAACCTAAAGATGCTGCCGAGTATACCGTATATGAAGTAGTGGGCTGGCGAGTGAATAGCGGTTTACCTGCCCTACGTAAATTCAATACACTTACTCCCGACCGATACTGGTATGGCGCTAGACCTGAGCGCTTTGTATCGATAACGGGCGAGAAAGCTGCGCGTTTAATTCCTAAAGTAGAGGCGGCCATTGCGCGCTACCCGTGGGCTAACGAATACACGCTAGTGCCAGGGCCTAACAGTAACACCTTCCCGGCTTGGATTGGTTTGCAGGTACCCGAACTTGAAGTGGATATGCCTTTTAGAGCAATTGGCAGCGGGTATGCTGATACGCCTGCTGACTAGGCTCATTGCATAGGCGTCAATTAATTTTTCGCAAAAAAAGGCGCTAACCTCTAGCGCCTGTTCTATTGGCCGTTATTTATTGGCGTTTATTAAACTTCGAGCGTGTCGGACCAAAAAGAGCACCTTCTACATCGTGCTTACGATTTTTCCAGGTATATTTTTCTCCAATGCTATCGGTATGCACAGATGATATGTCGTTCCACACATAGAAGCTTGATGCTTGAAGTGTTGGATATGTATATTCTTGACTACCAATCATACCTGTTTCGGGCGCGCTGATTTTGCCAAGCACTGTAACTAGTGAGTCATTTTCACCCAAGGCGGTGTCTACTTCACCTTCTACTATTACCTTAAATCTGCCAGGGCTATGAATGCCTACTGCAGGTTTGCCATTACTTGATTCTGGAAAGTACACGATTTCAAGCTCAGACATGTCGCCTTTGTTTTGCACACTAACCACTTGGCCGCCCCAGCGTGCTTGCTGCTCCGTGTCGATGGTCAGCACTGGTTGATTGATAACTTGGTCAAATGGGACTAACGCTTCTTCGTTGCTAACTTGAAAAGGCGCAGGAACAACTGCGCAGCCGCCAAGCGCTGCTGCAATAACAAGAGGAATTAAACGTTTCATAATAGTACTCCTTACCGATTATGTAATGTGCAAACAACTCGCACTGTCTATTAAACATACACAAGTATTTAGAATGTGTCCAAATTATTTAAAAAGCACGAACGTTTGATGTTGTAAAATACTACGCAAATAGATGTTTATCCCAAACAGGTTCTTCATGTAAGTGAGTCGATAAAAAAATAGATAAACGTTCGCACTCTCAACGACAAATGGCCAGTTTGTAGATACAGCGCGTATGCACTGAACCCTAGCCAATCGCATTTATTTTGCACTAATCCTTTGGTGTAGAATCCATGCGTTGCATCAGGCATTATATTATATGTCGAGCAAGTGTAGCTTTATTCAATGCCACCTTAAGGCCATTATTTTTATGAACACGCCCACGTTTACATCTTTATCGTTTGTTTTTTGCTGTTTGATTGGGGGGCTGAGTCCCTTTGCCAATTCTGTGATGCAAGAAGATGCTACGGTTGACCATTTAGCCGATATTCAAAGGACGCAAACTTTGGATGCGCGCTTATTTGAGGCCGCTAGAGGTAAAATGCAGCTAGAAAAAATTAGTTTCAAAAGTAATGCCGATGGTCTCACCGTGCCAGCCTATGTATTTAGCCCATTAACAACAAAAGGTAAAGGCGAACATCCAGCAATTGTTTGGGTGTATGGCGGTATTCACGACTTTTTTGGCATCAACTATTTTCCTTTTATCGCTGAGGCTGTAGAGCAAGGGTACGTGGTAATTGCGCCAGAATATCGCGGCGCGTCTGGATATGGTGAAGATTACTACAATGCACTTGATTATGGCGGCTATGAGGTAAATGATGCTGTGTCGGCAGCAGAATATATGATTGCTAAGGTGCCAGCAGTCGACCCTAAGCGCATTGGTATAATGGGATGGAGCCATGGTGGACTAATTAGCTTGCTTGCAGTTACGCGCGAAGCGCCTGAGTTATTTGCTACAGTCGTGGCGTTTGTGCCAGTTACCAACTTAGTGTTTAGGATGGCTTATAAAGGACCAGACTACCAAGCTATATTTACCAAGCAACTTAGAATAAACGGCCTACCTCACGAAAAACGCAATGTATATTTGTCTCGGTCACCTTTATATCAAATCGACAAACTACAAATACCTGCGTTGGTGATAGTGGCTACAAACGACGATGACGTAGATTTTGTTGAAGCTGAAATGCTCGTGCATGCCTTACAGGTTAAAAAGCCTGAGTTAGCAAAAACAGTTGTTTTACAAGACCCACCCAGCGGTCATTATTTTAATCGTAGAGTTGATTTAGAGACCTTGACCCGTCGTGATAGCCCTGAACAAACTGAAGCATGGAAGCAAACTTGGGCATTTTTAGCGACACACTTAAAGCCATCTGAATTTAGCAACTAAACGAGCTTTTAGTGCCCCTTCGGCGAAGTTTTTGTTTACCGATTCTGCAAAGTCAGATAAGGAGAAACTGGCCGCTATTAAGTCACAAGATAGGTACTTGGAAACCAAGCAGAAATTTGAATCAATTTGATGGATAATTTCTACTCACCAATATAATGTTATTGTCATGAATATAGAATACTAAGAGGAAGATATTGATGCGCGCTTGCTATGCACTCATTTACCTTTGTTGTTTTTTAATAGTGAGCGGGCCGGTAAATGCGTTAAACGACCTCGCGAGCGCAGCACAAGAAATTCAAGCAAAGCTTCGTATCAATAACAATCACGAAACTAAAGATTGTCCTTATGATGCTGCGTCATGTTATTCAGCAACAATGAGAATATCTCTGGCACCGAGTATGCCTAAAGACTGGCGAATTGTGTTTAGTCATCTTTCTCCCATTTTGAGTGTTGAGAGTAGCGCGTTTAATTTACAGCACCTTAACGGTGATTTGCATGAAATAACAGCCAAACAGAGCGGTTTGCTGGCTAATACGCCATACGAGATTCATTTTAAAGGTAATACACCTTTGGTGTCGGAGTCTGTTTTGTTTCCTAATTATCTGCTGGTCAATAAAGCGGGCGAGGCAATTGTGATAGAAAGCACCAAAGAGCGATTGTTAGACGGACATCAAGTGCCACGGCCTATACATGTAGATGCTTTTGAATCGAGTGCTCAGCAACTTCGTGGTAAGAGAGAGAAAACGCTTATTGCAGATGCAGCAGTAAGGTATCAGCAATACTCGAGCCGCGCGGCAAATGATGACACTGCTGAGAAGCGTAAAGAGCATTTAAACGCCGCGACTATAGAGCCTCGCGTTATCCCCAATGTTAGAGAAGCGCAATATTCGGGCGCATTCTCAAATGTATCGAATGGTTTAGACATTAAAGATGCACTGACAGATATGCCCGGAGTGAAGAGCCGTTTCGATTTGGTTGGAATGAAGCTAAGTCAAAATGGCCGCACTGTTACTTTTGAACAGTCCTTAAGCATGCAAGCTGACGCATACGAACTTTTGATTGGCGCAGAACAAATCAAAATAAAACACGGCAATAAAGCCGGAAAACAAAACGCGCTGATGACCCTAGCGCAATTGCTCAACAACCAACAGTTACCGATTGGCAAGATTAGAGATCAAGCGGCGATGCCTTTTAGAGGCATGCATATCGATGTGTCGCGCAATTTTAGAAGTAAGGCATTTATATTAAAATTGCTCGACCAAATGGCCTACTACAAGCTTAACAAGCTGCATTTGCATTTGGCCGATGACGAAGGCTGGCGCTTAGAAATTGCGAGTTTACCGGAGCTAACCGAAGTTGGTGGCTTTAGGTGCTTTGATGAGTCTGAAACAGAATGCTTGCTGCCTCAATTGGCAAGCGGCAACACAAAAGAAACAAACCCTAATAATGGTTATTACTCTAGCGAAGACTATATTGACATATTGCGCTATGCCCATGCGCGCAGTATCGAAATTATTCCATCCCTCGACATGCCAGGGCACTCAAGAGCCGCAATTATTGCAATGAAAGCGCGTTATGAAAACGCGGCGAATGGTGATGTTACCTACCTACTCAGCGAGCCAAATGATACAAGCCAATATCGTTCTATTCAGCACTATAACGACAACACGCTTAACCCTTGTATAACGGCAACTTATCGATTTGTTGAAGAAGTACTCACGCAGCTAAATACTATGCATAAAAAGGCGGGTGTGCCTTTGCAGCGTTATCATATAGGCGCAGATGAAACCGCAGGCGCATGGCAAGATTCTCCTGCGTGCAACGCGCTCATTGCAAATAATCCAGAGCTTGAAACAGTGAAAGACTTAGGCCCTTATTTTGTCGAAAAAGTCGCGCAAATGGTAGACAGTCTTGGCATTATGGCGGGCGCGTGGAGTGATGGCTTGATGCATGCAAATATCAACAAGCTCCCCAAAAAAGTACACGCAAATGCTTGGGCAACGCTTTATTCACAAGGGCACGAAAAGGTGCATAAAATGGTAAATGACGGCTGGGATGTAGTGCTGTCGTTACCTGATGTACTGTATTTTGATTTCCCTTACGATGCTGATCCTATTGAGCCTGGCTACTATTGGGGCTCGCGTAATACTGATACTTATCAGATATTTCAGTTTATGCCATTCAATTTGCCTGTGCATGCTGAGCTTTGGGTCGACAATATTGGCCGGCCTTATACCGCCACACAAGCAACATCGCTGCAAGCAAACAAAAAAGTTTTGGGCATACAGGGGCAACTGTGGAGCGAAACTGTGCGGTCGGATGACCAAGCTAGCTATATGCTGTTTCCGCGTTTGCTTGCTTTAGCTGAGCGTGCTTGGCATACGCCCAAATGGGCCGAAACATACCGCTCGAATATAGAATATTCGAACAACACCGCATACTTTGATGAAGCCCAACATAGCGAGATGCAACAAGATTGGGAAAGCTTTACGCAAGCCCTAAGCGAGCGTGAAATGCTTTATTTAGACCAAGCTGGCATGCTAGTGCGAGTGCCATTACCTGGCGCTACTATCAAAGAGGATGTTTTGCACATGAACACTGCTTTTAAAAACCTCGTGCTAGAATACGCATACGAACCTAATACTCCGAGCGCTTGGCTGACTTATCAAGGGCCGAGTAAATTACAAAAAGGTGTTTACGTACGAAGTCGTATTCCTCACACGCAAACTACCAGCCGTATTCAGTTTGTGCCTTACAATCCTATCAAATAGAGGCCTTAGCTTGCGTCTACTTTCGCACTTAAGGTTTGGCTTGATGTCGGTAACACTGCTGAAGGATTTCGTAGCCAAGCCGTCGCGTTAGCGCGAGGCAAACAAGCTTGCAAAGGATTTGCCTTAAACTTGTTTTGTTTGACTTCTACAGTGTCGCTTTTTTGCTTAACTCCGCTGGCTTCTCTCTCGACCCAACACTTAATGTTATATTCATTTTGAACATAAGAAACCTTAAGTGTATTTGACTGTTTCACCAATGACTCATAAACAAAATCAAGGTTATCTGAATTTAGTTTTGCACTCACTCCTGCTGATAATGCAAAACACACTACGCCGCTTTTAATAATCGCTTTAACAAACTTATTCATAATTTTGGTCTCCGGTTTGAACGCGCAAAGAATAGGCTCAAAATTAGACTTGAACAAACGATAAAAAATAAAGCATACTTAAGTTTTTCTTAAGTATATGGCTGCATTGCAAAATGAAGAAACAGTATTTACCGTCGTTAAAGTCACTTCAATTTTTTAAAGAAGCAGGAAAAAGCCTGAGTTTTAAGCTAGCCGCACTTAACTTAAACGTGTCTCAAGCTGCGGTAAGTCAGCAAATTAAAAGCCTCGAAGACTACTTGGGCAAGTCACTTTTTATCCGGGTGAATCGCACTATACAACTGAGCGATACAGGGCAACGCCTACTGCCTTATATCGAACAGGGCTTTGACCAGTTTTACCGAGGTTTGTCTGCAATTTCAGATGATACTAGTCCCAATATACTGCGGGTGTCTGCCATCCATTCATTTACCTCTTTATGGCTAATGCCGCGACTACAGGATTTTCAAGATGATCACCCCGAACTCATGATCCAAATTGCGCCGTCTAACGAGCTCACCAACTTTGAAACCGACGAAGTCGATTTGGCGATCCGAATGGGATTAGGCGATTACCCCGAATTACATGAAATAAAGCTAATGAGTGATAAGTTGGTATTTGTGGCAAGCCCTGAATTATTAAAAAAGCTACCAAACGCAAAAATAGAACAACCCCAAGACCTATTTAAACTGCCCTGGATTGAAGACCCGAGCCCGCAAACTCGGCTAATAATGAAACGCGTTTGCGCTGACTTGGGCATAGACAGTGATAGCTTAGTCGCTTCTATTCGCTCAGATAACTCCATGATCATGATTGAACACGCGTTAAATGGCAAAGGCTTTACCCTAGTTAACCGTGCACTCGCGGCAAAATACCTACTGAGTGGTGAATTAATACAAGCAATAGATTTTACAGAAACATCACCTTGGTCACTTTATTTAGTTGCGCCCGAACATCATTTTTCGTGGCCTAAAGTCCAAATGTTCAAAGAATGGTTGATACCTGAACTCAGAAAGTCATTTACCGATGTTGAGGCGTGGTGAGCAGAGGTAAACGCTTATGGTTGTGATGCTTTGAGACGCTCTACATAGCTGCAGCCACTTTAGTGTTGCTGGGTCGGCTGCTTGTCACACATTTGAGCTCAGTTGTGTATAATAAAAGCCGGATTTATTAGGAAGTCATTTATTATCATTAAACCTCCGTTAACTGATTTATTTATTCGCGTTGCAAAGTCGGGTTTTTACCGCGGCTTTAGTAAAGACGTCACTATCACCGCAAAAATTTTAGTGGGCGCGTTAATCTTATGGGCCATCGCTTTTCCAGACAATGCCTCTGAAGTATTAGGACAACTCAACACACTAATACTCGACGGTTTTAATTATTGGTATGTCTATGCCATGGCATTTTTCATGATACTGTCGATAGGTTTAGCGCTATTCCCCAAGGTAGGAAGCCTGCGCTTAGGTTGCGAAAACGACCGTCCAGAATTCTCTCGATTTTCTTGGTTTTCAATGATGTTTGGCGCAGGTATTGGCATTGGTATGTTGACCTTTGCAACGGCCGAGCCCATGTACCACTTTGCCCAAAATCCCAGCACCATTATGGGCCTAACTGAAGGCAGCACTCAAGGCAATGTTCGTGAGGCATACATCTGGTCATTTACACATTGGGGTTTTGCCGCCTGGACTGCTTATGCCATTGTTGGCTTGTCTTTAGGCTTTTATTCATACCGAAGAGGCTTACCACTGACCATTCGCTCGTCGCTCACTCCTTTGTTTGGTAAAAAACTCTCAGGCCCATTGGGGCATACTATAGATGTAGTCGCTGTTGTTGCTACAGTGCTCGGTATTTCACAGACCTTAGGGTTTGGCGTTGAGCAATTCATTTCTGGTTTATCTACCATTGGTTTTGGTGATTGGCTCTATTCAACAGATGCCGACGGTAACCAATCTTCTTCTAAGTTAGGCATACTTGTGGCCCTCGCTATTATTATGGGTGGCTCTACTCTTTCTGCATTGTCTGGTGTGGGTAAAGGCATAAAGTGGCTATCTAATATCAACATGGTGCTTAGCATGTTCGTGCTGTGTTTTTTCTTGATATTTGGCTCAACCTTTTTCGGCTTGTCGAGTTTCTTTGTGGGTATTGCAGATTATGTGGCATCCATACCCGAAAATGTATTTAAAGTATGGACCAAAGATGGCACCGAGACGGGCGACGCCCTTGCTAATTGGCAAGGCGCGTGGACAATTTTTTATTGGGCATGGTGGATTGCCTTTGCCCCATTTGTGGGTGTCTTTTTAGCGCGTATCTCAAAAGGTCGTACAATAAGAGAATACATATTTGGCGCTATGTTAGGCCCAGCCGCTATGTGCTTTGTGTGGTTTGCTTTGGTAGGAGGCACCGCAATAGACCTTGAGCTTTCAGGTGTCGCCAATGGCGCCATTGCTAATGCAGGGCAGGCCGAGCAATTGTTCGCTATGCTGGGCGTGATTCTGAGTGAAAATTTAGCGTTTGCGATGTCGGTGGTTATCGTTGTTTTATTGCTGACTTATTTAATTACCTCAGCCGACAGTGCCGTGTTAATTATCAACACAATCAACGCCGCCGGCGACGAAGGGCCAAAAGCGCGCCCACATATTTTATTTTGGGGCGGTGCTCTCGCACTCGTTGTAGGCGGTTTAATTATTGCGGGTGGGCTAGATGCGATACGCACAGCCATGGTGATTGGCGCGCTTCCATTTAGTTTGGTAATGGTGTTGATGGGA
The DNA here is from genome assembly GCA_964643575.1 of uncultured Glaciecola sp. Classification (GTDB taxonomy): domain Bacteria; phylum Pseudomonadota; class Gammaproteobacteria; order Enterobacterales; family Alteromonadaceae; genus Glaciecola. Next base: position 28,482 of record CAZXTD010000038.1, read on the forward strand.
GCTTCGTTGGTGATTGCTATTTTTGGTGACTTAAAGAGGAAAAAACACGGATTGCAAACGGTTTATACTGACGAGACAACGCCTGATTAAGTGACAAAACTAAACCACGGCGGCCTCCTGTGGGGGCAATAGCTGTCATATGATTCTTACTAAACTTGTTGTTTTAGTTTCTCTAAATTTAGACAGCTATGGGGCAGAGAGCGGACGGATCAATTTCGGCAATTAGTTCCAGTTTAGCCTGTTAGCCGACTTTAACTTTGGTCCA
>CAZXTD010000039.1:0-17532 GCA_964643575.1 uncultured Glaciecola sp.
AAGCCCAAATGGAACAATGGCACACGGTAAAAGACGAAGTGATTGACTCGTTGAGTTTGGGACGCCACCGTGCCAGCAACGATGCGCTCATTATACAAAAGACATTTGAGCTCACCCGAGCGGTAAATAACCCTTCCACATAGACTTTCCTTATATTTAATCGTAGTCTTTACTCTGTTTGACGCGCTGACGTAGGTATGTGCGTATATTTTAGCCTGAGAGGTATTATGTTTTTGCGTCATTTTGCTGTAGCCCCTGTTTGTTCTAGTCAGAAAACACTAATTAAAAGGTTGAGCATCACAAGTTTACTTTTTTGCGCTGTTCTACTGGCCTCATGCTCACAAACTAAGCAGACTAACAATTACCCCCAAGCACTTTTTGACGAGGCGCTAGATGAGCTGCCTATTCCTGTCTCTAAAAAGATAGTACAAGGAGAGCTCGACAATGGCTTGCGATATTATATTCGTCATAACACTACACCAGAGAATTTTGCAGAGTTGCGCTTACTCGTGCAAGCAGGGTCTTTACAAGAAGACGATAGCCAATTAGGTTTTGCGCACTTTGCTGAGCACATGGCCTTTAACGGCACTGAAGACTTTGAAAAACAAGAAATCATCGAATATATCGAATCGATTGGGATGCAATTTGGGCCACATTTAAACGCCTTTACCAGCTTTGATGACACGCGGTATCAGCTTCGCATCCCCACCGATAAAACAGGCACCTTAGAGACCGGCTTTCATATTCTCGAAAATTGGGCGCATAAAATTAGCTTTGACCCCCAAAGTATTGACGATGAACGCGGTGTTGTTTTAGAAGAATGGCGAGGCCGAAAAGGCGCGAGCGAACGCATATTTAACCAGCGACTACCTATTATGATGAAAGGTACAAAATACGCTGATCGCATGCCTATTGGTTCTGAACAAATTATATTAGAAGGCAAGCACGAGGACCTCATTCGTTATTATAAAAAGTGGTATCGCCCCGACTTGATGTCGGTCATTGCTGTGGGCGACTTTGATGTTAGCGAGGTTGAAGCTTACATCAAAAAGTATTTTAGCCAGATTGAAAAGCCTAGCACAACCATAGACAAACCTGCGCAAGTACTTACCGAATATAAAAAGCCTGTGATAAGCATAGTGACCGACACCGACTTAACGCAATCCTCTATGTCGGTTGATTTTAGACTACCAAGTTTTGTCGCTAAAACCATTGGCGACATGCGCGAAACAACCATAAATCAGCTGGCACAAAGCATTGTTAATGCACGTTTCCAAGACATAGCGTGGCAGCCTGATGCGCCCTTTTTGTTTGCAGGCGTCGATGTGAGGCGCAACTATACTCTAGGGCGCAACCTAGCCATTAATATGGCGCCAAAGCCAGAAAAATATGCAGAAACCTTCTCTACAGTAATGGGTACTTTATACAGCTTGGCGCAACAAGGTCCATTGGCTGAAGAGTTAGAGAAACAACAAGATATTTTTATTGACAATTTTGCATCGGCTCTTGCTCAACAAGATACAATTAGACACGGTTTTTATGTGTCGCAGTTACGTAATCATGCCGGCTTTGGTACGGCTATACCCAGCTTAGACCAAACCTTTACGATTGTGTCGAGTCATATAAACGATATTAGTGTTGAAGACATTCAAGCGCGCCTTAAGTCTTGGTTGGCAAAAGACGATGCCATTTTATCACTTACAGCGCCCGAGAATGTAGCGAGCACAATACCGCCTGAATCTGAATGGTTAAGCCTTTGGGAGCAGGTAAAAACCGCAACAAACGAAACCTACAAAGCCCAAGTAGAAGTTGACAGCTTAATGTCTGATGAGGATATCCCCGCGCCTGGCAGTGTGATTGAAAAAGCCTTTAATGAAGATTGGGATGCGCATATTTGGACATTATCAAATGGCGCAAAAGTGGTGCTTAAAACTAGCGAGTTTCAAGAAAATACCATGCGCTTTTGGGCAAGTAGCCGAGGCGGTTACTCGCTGGTAGACGACGATACCTTTTTACGGTCGTTTGGCTTAATGTCGGCTATCGATAGTTTTGGCTTAGGTGATGTAAGCATTGAAGAGTTAAACAGCTACATGCAAGGCGCTCGATTTAGCGTGAATACTCGCATTAGCACTTATACTGAAGAAATGTTTGGCGAAACCGACCGTGATTCCTTAACCGACTTTTTCCAAACCATGCATTTAAAGTTTGTTGCCCCGCGCAAAGACCCTGAGCGATTTGAGTGGCTTAAAGGCTTGTATAAACCACAAATATCGCAGCGCATGAACAGTCCTAATTTTCAGTTTTCTTTAGCTATAAAAAATGCAACCGACACCGGTAACCCACGCTCGATAGAATTTGATTTAGCCGCTTTAGAGAACCAAGATTTAGACACTATTTTTGATATTCGAAAGCGCAGTTTTGAAAACGCAGCCGACTTCAATTTTGTATTTGTTGGTGATTTAAAACTAGATGAAATGGAAGAGTATTTGAGTACCTATGTGGCAAGCTTACCCGCAACGGACAGCCGCGATCCCATCAAAGCTTTGCCAAATTACCCGCAAACCGATTTTGTAGAACTCGACTTACCTATAGGCAAAGAGCCAAAAGCCACGGTAGTACTTATGCATCAAGGGCAAGGCGAGTGGACGCCTAAAAATTCGCTAGTATTTAATGCCTTACGAGCAGCGCTTGAAAACCGCTTACGCCTGCGCTTGCGAGAGGAACTAGGCGGCGTCTATTCAGTAGGGGTAGGCGGCAACTTATCACGATGGCCGCATCAAAATTACGGTTTGCAAGTGTCGTTTACCTGTGACCCCGAGCGCATCGCTGAATTACGCGCCGAAGTAGAGCAAATCTTTACCCAATTTATTGACGGCGATATTCCAGAGCAAGCGCTTGAAAACTTTAAAACACAACGTTTGCTATCGCGCCAACGCAACCTCAAAGAAAATGGCTTTTGGGTACGCTACATAATGAACAGCTTGTCACCCTATCCACCAGTAGCGCTAACTGACTTTGCACCCTTGATAAACAGTATTGAAATGGAAGACTTGCAAAAAGCCGCTGCCTTATACCTAAATAAAGAAGCCGGCTATTTCGCAACCATGACACCTGCACCCATAGAGGAATAACCTGCAATGTCCCAATACCTCGTCATTCCGTCGCAGGACGGAACCTCCCAAACCATCAGCCTAGCCCAATGAAAACAACAAAACCCAAAATAGAAATCATAAACTACTCAACCACCCTCGCTCCACTTTTCTATAGCATCAACGCACAGTGGATAAACGACATGTTTGTACTCGAAGAAATCGACAAAGAAGTATTGGGCAATCCACAACACTTTATCATTGATAACGGAGGCTATATCTGGTTTGCCAAAGCTTCAAATGAAATAAAAGCTCCTGAATCAAAACCGTTTCTAGACAATTCAAAATACAATGATGCAGAGTTGGCAGACTCTAGTGACGTTGTAGGCACTTGCGCCCTTTTAAAAAGAGGTGAAGGCGCATATGAACTTACTAAAATGGGCGTACTCTCGAGTGCAAGAGGACTAAAAGTAGGGGAGGTTTTGCTGCAACATGTTATCGAGCAAGCCAAGCTCATGCAGGTAAAAGACCTGTTTTTATTGACGAACAAAAACTGTGAAGCCGCCATTCACCTTTACGAAAAAAATGGCTTTACCCACAGCAAAAGAATTATGGATAAATACGGCGCCATGTATTCACGCTGCGACGTAGCAATGGAATACGTGCTTACAGCTTAATTAATCGTATTTTTAGGGCGGTGGCGTTTTACCATACCTTGCAAAAAATTTCGCAATAGCTGATCGCCACATTCACGATAACTGCGGTGGTCAGATTTACGGAATAGGGCAGTCAGCTCACCTTTGCTTACCGGAAACTCAGCGCTTTTAAGTATTGCCATCATGTCATCTTGCTGATAATTCATGGCAATTTTAATTTTGCGCAAAATATCATTGTTCGACAAACGCTGCCCCGACTTTAAGTAAGTCACGGTAAAGCCTTCTTTTTTACCTCTATTCTTAATGATCAAACCGTCTAAAAATATACATAAAATTTTGTCACGACAAGGCATAAAGCCTTCTTCTTCCTCGCGCTTCATCATATTCAGCAAGTAGCTTTCTTCAAGCTCATAGTCCATTAGTTTGCAAATACTAATAGCGGCACTATTGTCGATACTCAAAGCAAAGCGAAGACGGCGCATAACATCATTTAACAGCATAGGTTTAGGCACTTATTTATTAGAAGTAAAAAGGAGGGAATGACTCAGCGTTTGTAAATTACAAAGCTGATGCCATTCCACATAGCGTGGAGTATAAACTATGCAGTTTTTGCTTGTAAGTAAATTATTCTTCTTACCGCAAATAGCCGCTTAATGGAGACGTTTCAAAATGCTCCATTTGTTGCGTATTGCTACAATTACGTTCATAGCTATCGCAAAACGTTAGCGTTGTTTTTTCAAGCTGTCTGACCCCATGATTGCTTGGAACCGATATCAATTAAACTCACTAATGACAAAATCAATCGCCTGTTGCCCTCTTTCTCTTTTTATAGTGCGATAGCGCTTTTTGAATTTCCAGAAGCCCCGCGTTTTATGAAGTTCCTCTACAGAAAACTCAAATGTCTCACCTTGACTATCGCTAAAAACACTGTTGTTGTTTACGGCAATCAGTTTACCCTTGTAATCAATTTCGGTATGGGACATATCAGACGCCATGATAATAGGGAAATTATTGTATTGAAGCGTTTGAGGTCCTTTAGCTTTAGCAACTTGCCCGTCAATTTTGATTTTTTTCGAGCATGACTTAATCGATTCTTTTCGAGCCGAACCACAAGCGCTGTGCAGAGGCACTAAACCATCATCGCGCCCAGAGATGAAGAATTTTGAAATTATCGGCGTTTGTCCACCTGCGGCAATGCGTAACCGCGGTATATTATAATTGCCGGTAGCGATATTTCTGGCTACTGACGGACGTAAATCGTTTACGATGCCCAAAACAGTGGTTCTGTCTATTTTAAAACCCAACAAGGCTTTAGAAATTGCATCCATGATAATTCGAGTCAATTTTCCGCCTTGAACGATAGAGACCGCTACATCGGCAAGTTCAGTGCCGCCACCCGCACCGACAATATCAAAAGAAAGCAAAATAGAAAATTTACTACTATCGACCTCCCATTGATTAAGCCTCGATATGATATATCTAGCGACCAGATCGCCAGTAGAGCCGGTCACCAAATAGCAGCCGTCTTGACAAGCGAGACTTTGCTCGAGAAGCTTTATTTGTGAATACAAATCGTTGGCATTTTGATACAAACGCTTGCCAGAGTCATAAATGACGTAGTGATCGATAATCGCACCAAGCGCTGGGCCGGCCTGCTCGATAGCACCCTCCAAGGTATTGTTTTGTACAAAGGGATTGATGTCGTCCATTTGCAATCCATGGATAAATACAACTGGCTTACCCCTAAGTTCTGCCGAAGCAAATGGAGCTACGACAAACATTATGAATAGTATAAAGGTTTTCATTTTCTTTCCTCGCTGTTAAAGATTTCCGCAAAGGTACGGACACAATTTTTCATTCATCCGAACCAAGGCTCATTAATGCTTTGATTCTGCGCTCTACCATTAAATCGCTATACGGAAGATCGGCATAACCATCGAAGGCAAAATCAGGAATGTCATATTGTTGTTGGCTAATCGCGGTTGGCACATCATTGCTTTCGCCCGGTTTTGCGCCGCGAAATGATCGCATGATTCTAAGTTGATAAGGTCCTTGTGAGCCGGCATCTTTTAAAGCTTGATGATGAGCTTTTAACACTAATTCATCATTGCCTTCTCTCATTTTTCCTTCTGCTTGCAGCGACAATAGCGCTTTATTTGATTGCGCATCATCTAAATAGGCTGTTACAAAATAGTACCCGGATTGATCCACTCGATAATCAAGAGTAATCGCCAAGAAATCATCGATTTGCTCTACTTTGCCTACCTGAAGCAATTCTGCGCTCACACGGCTTATTACAAAAGGCACGCTCGTGATATGCTCTGAGCCGTTGATATTTAGCTCTATAACAGCAAGAAACTCCTGCGCATCGCCTTTAATTCGAACATCCCCGCTATTTATAGAGGTTTGTAAGCTGTGTTGCACATTATTATTGGGGGCAAGTGTTTTTCGAATTGACGACGCACTGGCGTCTTGCGTAGGTTTTATCAAGGCAGTAGCATCAATAAAAGTGCTGTCGTCTGCGCCATCGATAGTCACTTGTACTGTAATAGTTTCACCGCGCGCGTATTCTAGCTTATCCGTCGCAGCTGAAATTGTGAAAGGTAAAGCCTCTCCGGCATCATCAAACGTCGGCATGCTCACCTTGGTTGCTTCAAAAGCTTTTGGCGATGCCGCTAGTGCTTGATCGACAACGGGAATGGAATAGTGCGGATATCGGCTTTGGGCTTTGAATGCAAGCGCCACTTCTTGGATGCTTGATGCGATTGTGTTTTCAATAAAGTTGTCTTCGGCGGTAGCTTGCAAATTATCCACTGCACTACTTTCAGTGCTCAATGCATGCTGTCTTTTTGTCTCTTGTTCATTACCTCGACTTTCAATAAGACTGTCATCCATAGCAATTTCGTTTTTTGGATTTAACAACAAAAATGCACCGAGCAGGATAAATGCAATTGTCATTACAGATAGTGTCGTTTTTACCGAAAGCTTCATTTGTGTTTGCTCTTTAGAATTCATGTTCTAAAAAGATTTACGCCGAATTTGTTTGCAGAGTTGCAGCGATGGGAAAAATATGGCTATTTGTATTCTTGGGTGGTATGACTTATTTTTTCGATTGGCGCAACGTAATAGCCGTTTAATGAAAAAAGTTGCTTAAGAAGTATGATTTAACGGAGTTAAGCAGTAGCCGTTCAAAATAATTGTGTCGCAAAAGTATCATACGTTGTGGGCGTCTCGACTGGCTGGATTACCCAAGATAGCTTTTGTTTCATTTAGGGCAAAAGCTCGACATTTAATGAGTAAATTGCCGCTTTAGTTGACTGACTAAAAGCATCCAAAGCGGACATAACCATGACAAAACGTTAGGGTTAAATTTTCAAACTCTCTGACCCCATTGACCCCATGATTCAAATTTTCAAACTCTCTGACCCCATGATTCGACCCCATGATTCACATGATTCAATCAGCCTCATCTGCCAGAGACACTGCATATTCGTTCTCAAATAAATTGGGACGACTTTATTCAAAATACAGAGCAATCAATCGAGGGGCTGGCTAGGTGTTTATGCCTTGAAGCAGAAAAGGCGCCGCTTTTATCTTGCGTGCCCTTTTCTTTAAGTCCAATCCACCTCGTTATAATTTACTTACTTTCAAACGACGACGGAGAGTAAAATAGACAATCCAAGCAATCACTCCAAACCAAGTTAATAAGGCCATTGGGTCCTTTACAAGCCATTGATAACCACTGTAGTCATTTCCTGATAAATCAAAAAATGTAAAGTAAAAAATTGGAAAGCTTACACCTAAAACGGCCACAACCAAGGACGCAGTTCGAATACGAAGTAAATTTTGAGTTTTTTTCAACACTAGCATTTCTTCGTCTGGATTGAGTGGTAAGGGAATATCATCGGGTAACTTATTGGCAAACACGAGTTTGATTTTTTCAGCAAACTTAGGGTGCTCGTCAAAATAGTCATCCACTAATCGTTTAGTGTCGACATTGGCTTCACCTTCAAAATAAAGTTGCGCTAAGTCTAATATCACGTTCTCAGTTATTTGCATTTCATGTCTCCGTTTGTTCTAAGATAAATTAATTTCTGTCTGGCACGATGCACCTTTACTTTCAACGTGGTAACCGATAATTCAAGCATGCTCGATATTTCGTCATATGAAAGACCTTCGTACGATTTCAAAATAAGCACCGTGCGCTCGATTTCTGGTAAGTCTTGTAATACCTCGATTAAGCGTTGCAATTCAGCACTTGATTCTGCGGCTACCTCAGCATTTGGCGTTGGGTCGAGCAAATCGTCTGTCAATGCACTCGATTGTTTAAATTTTTGTCTATTTTGCAAAAAAATATTTCTCGCAATAGTAAATAAATACCCTTTGACGGTTTGCGCGCGAATGGTGCCATTCGCGGTCCAAAGTCTAAGAAATGTTTCTGCCGAGATATCTTTTGCTTCTTCTGGAGCGCCGCATAGCCAATACGCAAACCTATATACATCTCGTTCATAGCTTTGATATAAGTGGTGAAAACTTGTAATTTTATTATTCATATACCTATATTATCGAATTAAACGTAAAAGGTTACATCGACCGTTTCAAATATCTCAATTATCGAAAGAACTTGACGCCTTGCATGTCCATGCATAAAAATTACGTGTTAAATTCAAGAAAATTGTTATGCCAATTAAACCCTCAATAATTGCTATCATTGGTGCGTCTTATTTAGGCACGACCACCACCATGTAATAGTGTTTTTTTACTCATGCAGTAAATGGAGCCTACGTCCTAATGTTTAAGTCACTTTGAATATTGAAGTCTTCTACTTGCTGTTTGTCAGGTGGTGAAAGCACAGATGGTAATAGCGCTGTATGCGCTGAAGTGAGGTACTTTTTATCTAAATGTACGAGTATTTTCTGAATAGCGTGATTTCTATAATACAGACATTAACTCTGCTTACATTGTCGCTGTTGCTGAACAATTATCGTTTGTGAGCGCATTTTTAGGTGGAGTTGCTGCAACCGTATTAGTCACTATTGTGGTTTTTACATCACCGAAAAAACCAGTAAGCAGGATAGTAGCTGCAGCGGCTTTATCGGCGTGTAGCTTGTAGGTTGCGCTCGAAACGCGCCAGAATAATCACTTCAAGTATTGGTGTTGTTGCTGTTCTATTTTTTGTGTCGGCAACGCCATTTGGAACATAAACTAACTCTTTATTAACTGATTTATCGTTATTCCATGATTAAACGTTAATTTGTTTTGTTGCACAAAATTTTTGCTGGGAGCCGTGGCCGCCCATTCTATATTCGTTTGGCGAGCATTGCAGGTAAGCTTTAAAAGCGCGATTAAAAGATGTCACTGACGAAAAGCCACTTTCCATCCCAATCACTAAAATCGACCAGTCAGTATTATTAGCATCTTCCAAGAGCGCCTTGGCATAACCGAGCCTATATCGGTTAATAAAGTGATTAAAATTGGGCGCATTAAAGTGATATCGAATCACTTTACTGACTTTATATTCAGACACTTTTAAAGCTCGTGCTATATCAATCATTTTTAAGTTGTGCTGTAAGAATATTTTCTCTTTTTCCAAAAGATGTTCGATGCCCGAACTAAGCTCGAGATCTAACTTTGAAAGGCTAGTGTTCTTTGCGCATTTAGCATGCTCTGTTTTATGTTGGATGCCGGCCTCAAACTGTTTGCTTGTAGTTTGTCTATCGGTATATTGCAGATATTGTACTATTTGGGTAACTACTAAAATGAGGGTGCCACTAAGACCCGCCACCCAAGGAAATACTTCGGCTACCTGCTCTGGTTTTACCAACAAAGACATTCCCACAGTACAGATTAAAATGCCAAATGCGTAGGTAAAGGCAAAGATATAACGCAGATACACCTTACCGATGCCATCACTACGAATAGCTTCCCAAAAAGTGAGTAATAATACTGTTGAAGAAAGTAGTTCACCTATTACATCTATTGGTCCTTGTAAGTAGGTCACGGTGTGGTTGCCTAGCCATGAAAATGAAGCTGCAAATTGTATTCCTTGACTAAACACAGTAACCAAAGCGATAGCGAACGCAAATGCAATGTGCCGTAGTTTGATCGACGATTCTCCTCTAAACATAGACCGAGAAATCAACCATATAAGATTACAGGTTGCGCAAGTAAAAAGTCCCACAATATATTGGTATGGTCCTAATTCTTCGGCACCCAAAAATTTAATTGCAACCATCGCCAAAGAGCCACTAAATATGGCTAAGAATATATGTTCAAGACGTTTTTTTCTAATAAAAAGTTGTACCAGCATGACACTCAAGCTGATCAAAAGTAAGCCAAGATAAACAGATTCAATAGACATAAGTATTCCTTTAATTCTGCACAAAAGTGTAACTAGTTTTTCGGCCTAATGGTGATTGCAATTGTTACTGAATGTAAATATTAAAAACAGTATTTTTAGGGTGTCAAAATCCGAATTTGATAAGAACTCTACATTAAAAATGTCCACAATTGTGTTTATCAGATTTATTCAGGATATTGATATATGTATTTAAAACACTTCAATTCAGCCGTTGGAAGCAACGCGCTCATTAAAATATGGGCAGTCCTCATTTTTATTGGGCAGGGCATTTTTGCCGCTTATATACTGGTGCAATTTGTCATTCCATTTATATCGGATTCACTTCCGGGGAACAGTTTTGTAGGCTTGTTTGTGGGGTATATTGAAGGAGATGTTGTGGGCAATAATATTTTGCTGTTACACATTCTGCCGGTTATGTTGTTAAGCCTGTCCGGCATATTGCAACTTATTCCATATGTAAGATTACAAGTTCCTGTTTTTCATCGATGGAACGGCCGTTTTTTTTTACTATTTGGAATAATAGGAGCATTGACCGGACTTTGGTTAACCTGGGCGAGAGAGACAAGGCTAAGTGAGGTTGGTTCTTTTGGTATTACGCTGAACGGTTTATTAATTCCGGTAGCGGTGATTTTGGCATGGTATTTTGCAAGAAAGAAAAGTTTTATGATGCATAAGCGTTGGGCGATTCATTCATTTATTTTGATTAACGGCGTTTGGTCCTTTCGCCTTATGTTGACGGGATGGTTTTTAATAAACCAAGGACCAAATGGCAACAATGAAAATTTGGATGGCCCAGCCGATATTTTCTTTTCTTATGCTTGCTATTTATTACCGATGCTAATAATAGAAATATACTGGTGGGCAAAAAAAAGAAAGGCTTGGTTTACTCTTAACGTGACACTCATATTGACTATTTGTTTGACCTTTATTGGCGTAATAGCGGCCACAATGATGATGTGGTGGCCAAAAATCTCGGTGGCTTTTTAAAGAATATTAACACCCAAACGACCCTGCGGCTTATGTTCCATTATTTACTCATTTTTCGGTTTGTTGTGCAAAAGAAGAGGACTGGGATGTTTATAAGTCGTAGCGTCTGAAGTCATCCAAAAGCCGTCGTTGAAGCATTGTGTCTTTTCTCAACAGTTGTGAAACAGTGGGTATCAGCATGGCTCATAGGATATTCAAAAGTAATAGTTTATCCATAATGCAGAAGTAGTTACCATCATCAACAATCAGCCCATTTTCTATATTGTAAAAAGACATCATGAAACGCGAACAAATTGAAATCATTCCTTACCAAAAGGATTGGCAAAAACAGTTTCTAAAAGCTAAGGATGATATCCATCGCGTTTTAGGAAGTATCTGCTTATGCATTGAACACATCGGCTCAACATCTGTGTTCGGTTTAGCGTCTAAAAATAGGATAGATATTCAAGTTGGTGTTCAAGAAATTTCACTAGAGGTATGTCACACTCTCAACTTACTCTTGAACAAAAACGGTTTTCAAAAAGCTTACCTAAGCTACGATCACCTTCCGCCAAATGAAGTCAATGAGCAAGATTGGGTCAAAATCTATCTGCGGGGTTTGCATGCACAATGGGATTTTAGAGCGAACATTCATTTTAGGAAAGTAGGCGCAAAGAATTTTAACTACGCTCTGTTGTTTAGGGACTATCTGCAAAGCCACCCTGAATCAGCAATCGCATACGCGAGAGCAAAAGAGGCCTTAGCTAAGCATACAGTAGACGATAGAGATGCGTACTGCGAGATGAAGGATCCCATATGTGATTTAATCATGATAAATGCAAATAATTGGATAGAGTCTCAAATGTAGTTGTCCATCTGTCGCTAGGCATCCAAAACCGGACATTCAGCCAGTCTTTAGTTAGGCCTTCTTATAACAAACTTATTGGTACACAATTCAAAAAGGAACTAATTTGTTGGCATTACAAAAAGGTGAAACATTAAACGACAGTGACCAAAGACAGATTAGTGTTTTTAAGGGATCTACACAACATCCACATATATAGTATTATATTTGCAATAAATCGTTATCGTCGATATTCATCATCACAGGGAATCAAGAGATTTGATATGAGGTTACTATTCAGAAGTTTTATTCTGTTACTTTGCGTTTGCTTTAACGTTAACTCTATAGAGTTGAAGCCCTCATCATCCCCTAGCAAGCCTAAGCTTGACTACCAAGACAACTTTCAGGCGCTTATGGATAGTGTTGGCAAACTCGCCATTTTTATCCGTATTAATCAGGCGGTTTATGAAAAATGTAATATACAAGCGAATTTGACTAAACAAGAAGCAAAAGCTGATTTTTTGTCAAGAGAAAAGCTTGAATATCAATTTAATGATTTATTGGCCGATTTTAATTTAGAACCCAAAGATGTAATGGGAGACGAGTTCACTGAACTTGTTGATGAATTTTGTGCAAGCAATAACTCTAGCATAGAAGTAGATATGAAAATTAGCCAACTTGTTGATGCTCAACTTGCAGTGATGGAAAAATTAGATAGATCACTCTTGCTGAGCAGGCAACAAGACAAAAAGTATTCTAAAAAGCATATGCAGCGTGAGCTTGCTCACAAAATTGAGAATATAAATATTTTACCTCTTGATGAGAAAAGACAAATTGCTGGCGCTATGTATCGTGGGGTATATTTTTATTCATTTTTTAATTATACAGAAAATAACAAAGATTTAAGGACTGCTATTAATATACAAGAAGCTGTATATAAAGAAACTCTCTCAAACGTCGATGCTTTTACGCTCGGCAAAATGAAATTGGCCAATGGCGATAAAAGCAGCTTAGGTTTAATCATTGGTGTTGCGAGCAAGCAAATGGTAAATGCTCAAGAATGGCTTGGTAATTACTATGCATGTAATTCCGACAAAGCAAAAGGAATTTATTGGTTAGAAAAAGCGGACAAAAATGGAAGTGAAACGGCTATTGATTCTATATTGGAGATGCGCGATTTAGGGCACCCTACTATTTGTAGTTCTTTATTGTAATACAATATGAATAGCTACTTAGTCATTACCCAGCGCCAAAACACTTCACTTAGTATGCTTTCAACTAGGATGCGTAAATATTAAAGATATTCAATCCGTCCGCTTACTGCCTCAAAACTGTCTGAATTCAGAAATATTAGAACAGCAAATTTAAGCCAAACACATGAAAAATCTCTAACTCCCACAGTTTGCTAATTTCCCAACTTAAAAAGAAATAGTCACAAAAACCTAAATAAGACCAACATTCCGGTTGACATTTAGACGTCTATACGGCAAATTGACCATAAAAGAAAAACACAAAATACGAGCATCTTAACGACATGAGTGCATCACGTAATAATCACACTGCTAATATTATAGCAATGACTGCTGGGTCTATTATGACTACCGGCACCATGATTATTATGATGCGTACCTCTTGCGAGGGCGGTCGTTAGCTTGTGCCAATAGACAGTTAACGAAAGCCCGCGATAAGCGGGCTTTTTTGTTGCTGAACGGGAATAATTTTTACATGAGAGTGGGCAGGAGTTGTCAATGAAAGTCTTAAAATTTGGTGGGTCGTCTTTGGCCGATGCAACACGTTATTTGCGCGTGTTCGAAATAAGCGTTAACACCCATCAAAGTAAAGCTGATATGGGGGCTGCTGTTGTTTTGTCGGCACCAAAGGGTGTAACAAACGCATTGTCGTTATTATGCGAGCAAGCAAAATCGGGTAAAGATTACCGAGAGCTGTTAGCTAAGCTCGACATGACCTTGCACGGCATTGCCACCGAACTAAACGAAACCCTAAGCGGTTTTGAGTATGAGCGCGTAAGCCAGTTTATTAGCGAAAGGCTTGAGCTTTTAGGGCAACAGTTACAAGGCATTAGCCTTCTCAAAAGCTGCCCCGACCAAGTTACCGCCGGTATTTTAAGCATGGGCGAATATGTGTCGGTAAATATCTTCAGTGCTATATTAACCGCGCACAATGTCGACAACCTAATCATTGATCCAGTTGAATATATTGTTGCCGAGGGCGAATACCTCGACAGCTTGGCGCTGCTTTCTGAAAGTCGTGCACGCTTTGCCGATGTTAACAGCGATGGCAGCCAGTTATTAGTTATGCCAGGCTTTGTTGCCGCTAACGAAATAGGCGAAAAAGTCACCCTAGGGCGCAACGGCTCAGACTATTCAGCAGCTATTCTTGCCGCTTGTATTAACGCAAATTGTTGTGAAATTTGGACCGACGTAGACGGCGTTTATAACGCTGACCCTAACCAAGTAGATGGAGCAGTATTACTCGACAAGCTCACCTACCAAGAAGCCATGGAGCTTTCTTATTTTGGTGCCAAGGTACTGCACCCTAAAACAATTGGGCCAATTGCTCAGTTTGGTATTCCTTGTTTAATTCGTAATACACTAACCCCTGCGGCACCTGGCACACTAATTAGCCACCAAGCAAGTGAAAAGTGGACCAGCGTAAAAGGTATTTCGCACCTTGAAGATATTGCAATGTTTAACCTGTCAGGCCCTGGCATGAAAGGCATGGTTGGCATGGCGAGTCGCATCTTCGATGTAATATCCAAAGGCAATATATCGATTAGCCTAATTACACAAAGCTCATCTGAATACAGCATTAGTTTTTGTATCGCCCAAAAAGACGCCCTGCGTGCTCGCGAACTACTCGAAGAAAACTTCGCTTTAGAACTAAGCAATCAACTACTCGAACCTATTGAAGTGCGTGAAGACCTCGCCATTGTCACGCTGGTGGGCGATGGTATGCGCCATTCAAAAGGCTTGGCGGCTAAGTTCTTTAAAGCTTTGGCGCAGGCTAGAGTGAATAACGTTGCTATTGCGCAGGGTTCTTCTGAGCGCTCTATTTCTACCGTTATCGAAAACAGTAAAGCGAAAAAAGCAGTTAAGATTATTCACCAGAATTTCTTTACGCAAATCCTCAATATCGATGCGTTTTTGATTGGTGTGGGTACCGTAGGCGAAGAATTATTACGCCAAATCGGCCAGCAACAAGAAGCGCTTTTAGACAGGAACATTAAACTCACTGTTTACGGAATCGCTAATTCAAAACAGTGTTTGCTAAGCCCAATAGGCGTTGATTTACAAGCCGATACTCAGGCCCAATTGGCGCAAGCAACAGAAAGCTTTAGTGTTGACCGTTTAGCGAAGTTTGTAACGGCGAATAGTTTAACTAACCCTGTGGTGATTGACTGCACCAGCAACAAAAAAATTGCCAGTTTGTATGTGTATATGATGAAAGCAGGCTTTCATGTTGTCACGCCAAACAAAAAGGCAAATACCGGTGACTATGCTGATTACTTGGCGCTTAAAAAGACGTCTTTAGAGTGTAATCGTCAATACCTTTACGAAACCACTGTAGGCGCCGGCTTACCCGTTATCGACAACTTGCAAAAGTTAGTGATTGCAGGTGACGAGCTGCAAAAGTTTGAAGGTATTTTGTCGGGTTCGTTATCGTACGTTTTTGGGAAACTTGACGAAGGCATGAGCATTACTGAAGCTACGCTTACAGCCAAGAAAAATGGATTTACAGAGCCCGACCCGCGCGACGACTTAAGTGGTATGGATGTTGCTCGTAAATTGCTGATAATGGCAAGAGAGTCGGGGCTCAGTTTAGAGCTTAGCGATATCGATATAGAGCCTGTGACACCTGAGTGGTTTGACGATAGCGGCGATGTTGATAGCTTTTTGGAACGTTTGCCCAAGCTAAACCAGCATATTGCAGAGCTCGCCATAGCGGCCAAAGAAAAACAAGAGGTATTGCGCTATGTAGGCTCTATTGCTAACGGTAAGTGCAAAGTAAGCATACAGTCGGTGCCTTTGAGTCACCCGCTAGCGGCAGTTAAAGATGGCGAAAATGCCTTGGCAATACACAGTAAGTATTATCAGCCAATCCCATTTGTTATCAGAGGATATGGCGCAGGTGCAACGGTGACCGCTGCAGGTGTATTTGCAGACATATTGCGTACCATGCCGATGCAACTTGAGTTTAAATAAAGCGCCGACAAAGCCTTTATTGATGTTAATAAATTAAAGAGCGTGATGCGCTTAAAGGAAATCGTAACGACCAATGAATAATATTAGTAGCACGCGCGCATTTGCTCCAGCCTCGATAGGTAACGTGAGTTTAGGATTTGATGTACTAGGTGCAGCGCTTGCCCCCATTGACGGCACTTTGCTGGGCGATTGGGTTGAGGTAAGCCAAACATCTAAAGAACAAAGCGGCACCTTAAGCAGTGACGGTAGGTTTGTGCACAAGCTACCTGAAGACACCAAGCAAAACATAGTATGTGCTTGCTACGATTTTTATCAGCAAAAGCTGGTTGATAAGTCTATTGAGCAACTCAGCGTTAAACTGCATTTGCATAAAAACTTACCTATTGGCAGCGGGCTAGGTTCGAGTGCCAGTTCGATTGTTGCTGCATTTTATGCACTCAACGCGCACGCCACTAAAGTGTATGGCCAATCGCCGTTTTCAGACAACGAATTATTACTGATGATGGGTGAGCTCGAAGGCCAAATTAGTGGCAGTGTTCATTACGATAACGTTGCGCCTAGCTTGTTAGGTGGCATGACTTTAATGACGGGTGAAGCATCACCAATCGCGATAAATTTACCCATTATTGAGCAATGGTATTGGGTATCATGTTATTCTGGTTTGTCGGTGTCGACTGCAAAAGCGCGAGCTTTGTTACCCGCACAATATGATTTGCCAACCACTTTACAATTTGGGCGTCAGTTAGCGGTGTTTGTCGATAGCTTACACACGCAAAATGAAGCCCTTGCAGCAAGCATGATGGTAGATGTGATTGCAGAGCAACACCGAAAAGTATTATTACCTGAATTTGACGAAGCGCGCGCGTTTGCTATGCAAAATGATGCATTAAGCTTTGGGATTTCAGGCTCTGGGCCCACTGTATTTGCCGTGGTAAAAAACCTAGAAAGCGCAAAAGCCATTGGGCAATGGCTCGATAATCATTATATTCAAAACCAAGATGGTTTTAGTCATATCTGTAAAATTGATACTGCAGGCACACGAATTGTCGATGCGTAAACGATAGCCAGCAGTAAGGAAAAGAACATGGAATTATTTAATTTAAAAGACAAAACAGATACCGCAAGCTTTTGTGAAGCGGTAAAAAAAGGCCTAGGTAAGCAACAAGGTTTGTATTTCCCAGAGGCAATTGAACCACTTGATAACATAGATGCATTACTCGCAATGCCGCTAGTTGAGCGCAGTATACAAATACTCACTCACCTTATTGGCGATGAATTACCGCATTCAACTGTTGCAGACTTTGTTGAGCAGGCCTTTACTTTCCCAGCGCCACTTGTGGAAGTGACTGACAATATTCATAGCTTAGAATTGTTTCATGGGCCCACCCTAGCA
>CAZXTD010000039.1:17542-18691 GCA_964643575.1 uncultured Glaciecola sp.
TTGTTTAGAACTCTTCCATGGTCCAACATTGGCTTTTAAAGACTTTGGTGGTCGTTTTATGGCGCAGTGTTTAGCGCACATTAGTAACGGTCAGCCGGTGACTATTTTAACTGCAACGTCGGGCGATACAGGCGCTGCTGTTGCACACGCTTTTCATGGTATTGACAATATTCAGGTGGTTATTTTATTCCCTAAGGGGAAGATTAGCCCTCTACAAGAAAAGCTCTTCACTACCTTGGGCGGCAATATTCATACAGTTGCCATTGAAGCCGACTTTGATGCCTGCCAGCAGTTGGTTAAAACCGCGTTTGATGATGTAGACGTTCGTGAGGGCTTGCACCTCAACTCGGCCAACTCAATTAACATTAGCCGATTAATGGCGCAAATATGTTACTACTTTGAAGCGGTTGCCCAGTTACCTAAAGAGCAGCAAGACAAGGCAGTTTTTTCAGTACCGAGCGGCAACTTTGGTAACTTAACAGCGGGTATTATTGCCAAGCTACTGGGTTTACCTATTAAACGCTTTATTGCCGCGACTAATAGTAACGATACCGTACCGCGATTTTTACAAAATGGTAAATGGGAGCCTAAACAAACAATTCCTACCATATCTAACGCAATGGACGTTGCCCAGCCTAATAACTGGCCGCGCATTCAAGCGATGATAGACACCGGTATGCTCGATGCATCCCTATTGACCGGTGAGGGCGTAGATGAAGAATATACACAAGGCGCAATGCGTAAACTTGCTCAGCTTGGTTATGTTTCTGAACCTCATGCGGCTATTGGCTTTAAACTTTTAAATAAGGGTTTGCAAGAAGACGAAGTGGGGATCTTTTTAGGTACTGCCCACCCGGCTAAATTTAGAGAAACCGTCGAGAACGTGCTTGGTCAGCCTATTAGCTTACCTACTGCTATTGCTGAAGCTGTGGCAAAAGAGGCTTTTTCGGTCGATATAGAAAATAACTACGAAGCCCTCAAAGCACATTTGTTTTCTATCATAAAGTAGTGCGAGCAGCACAAAACAGAAACGCATTAATGTTTGGGAGAATATAGTGTCTGAATCGCCGCTTACTTGGCAGTCTATTTTCCCTGACGAGAAAGAAAAAGACTACTTCGTCAACTTACTCAACTTTATTGCCGAGCGCA
>CAZXTD010000039.1:18701-28149 GCA_964643575.1 uncultured Glaciecola sp.
GCTGCAATCAAACTGGTTCCGCCTAAAGAGCAGGTGATGAATGCGCTAAAACTGACACCTGCAAACCAAGTGAAAGTCGTTGTGTTAGGGCAAGACCCTTATCATGGCGAAGGTCAGGCTCACGGGTTGTCATTTTCAGTGCAAAGAAGTATAAAAATACCGCCTTCTTTACGTAATATTTTTAAAGAGCTAGCGACTGATATTAGCGGTTTTACTGTTCCGCAGCATGGCGACCTAACGAGTTGGGCTGAGCAGGGCGTGTTATTACTCAATACAGTATTAACTGTAGAAGAAGGGCAAGCGCATTCACATAAAGGTAAAGGCTGGGAAATATTCACAGACACCCTAATCACACGATTAAGTGAACAGACCTCGGACATCGTGTTTTTATTGTGGGGCAAACCCGCTCAACAAAAAATAAAGCTGATTGATACAAGCAAGCATCATGTTTTGACAAGCGTGCATCCTTCGCCTTTATCTGCCCATCGAGGGTTTTTAGGCTGCCAGCATTTTAGTCAAACCAATGCTATTTTAAAACGCTTAGGTAAGTCAGAAATTAACTGGCAGATATAAGTAGGGTGATAAAAATTACATCAGCGGACGTGTTCGAGTTCATCCTCCCACGCTACGTCCATTTGGCAAAGCTCTTGCTTTAAGCGGTATCTCTCTTTGATGGCTTCAATTTCGCGCCACTTTCTTTTTTTACTTTTGGTTTTAACTGTACGACTCTCAACATCTACTGCATTCAAAAAATCGACGGACTCCATGAACTTGCTCCTTTAAGCTACAACAAAACTAGATAAGCTACTGTTTGTTTGGGTACCTCATGTGAGGCTCTCTGCAAATCTTAACTGCGTACTGCGTTATCTTTATTAATTAGTACCACAGCACGATAAAAATTAAAACAACTAAGTTAACTTATCGTTAACAATTGATGAAACTTTTGTGTCAATTCAACAGCAAAGCTTATAGAAAACAAAGTCTTAATGTTAAAAGCTTGTTAACTGATAAGACCACTTATAATGATGCATCCTAACAATCGACAGTTAGTGCGTCGTATTGCCAGAATAGTTGTCGAAGAGGGATTTGATTGGAAAGTAAGCCCTTTGCTTGCTCAAATCGAAGCAGCAAAAGGCTTAAGTAATTGCCTATTCGCTCGATTGCGTAAATCGTTTAATTAGAGCTTGAGTTGATGCATCAGCACTGTCGGCAGAAAGCTTACCTTGAATCATATCAAGGACCTGATTACCGAGCACTTTACCAAGTTCAACACCCCATTGATCAAACGAATTTAAGTCCCAAATACAACCCTGTACCAACACTTTATGCTCGTACAAAGCAATTAGTGCGCCAAGGGTTTTAGGGTCGAGCTCATCAAATATCAATGTATTGCTAGGATTGTTGCCAGGCATGGTTTTGTGGGCGGCAAGATTTTGTTTTTCGGTGTCACTCAGGCCGCTATCTGCCAAATCGTTATAGCATTCTTCAAAGGTTTTGCCCTGCATTAGTGCTTGGGTTTGTCCAAAACAGTTCGAAGCGAGCATTTCGTGGTGCAAGCTTTGCTCGGCTTTGTCGAGATTGGGCACCTTGAGAGGAAACATGAAATCTGCCGGAATCGGCAAATTACTTTGGTGGATGAGCTGATAAAAAGAATGTTGGCCGTTAGTGCCTTCACTGCCCCAAATAATAGGGCCGGTGCCATGGTCTACAACCCTTCCATCGAGCGTGGTTGTTTTACCATTGCTTTCCATGTCGAGTTGCTGCACATACGCTGGAAAGCCTCGCAAGTAATGATAGTAAGGGAGCAATGCATGAGACTGAGCACCCATAAAATTACGATACCAAATACCTAGCATCGCTAAAATTACTGGCATGTTTTGCTCAAATGGCGCTTCCTGAAAATGGCAGTCCATTTCGTATGCACCGCGCAACAACGCCTCAAAGTGTTCATAACCCAATGCTAAGCTAATGGGTAAGCCTATTGCAGACCATAAAGAATAACGCCCACCAACCCAGTCTCCCATACCAAAAACATTGTTTTTGTCCATGCCAAAATCGACTGCCGCTTTTACATTAGACGAGACCGCCACAAAGTGCTTTGCAATATCTTTTTGTGAGGTTGCTGTTTTACCTTCATGGGCCAAAAACCATGCTTTTGCGCTAAGGGTATTTTGTAAAGTTTCTTGTGTGCCAAAAGACTTAGACGACATAACGAACAAGGTTTCTTCAACATCACATTTGCTTAGTACATCGTGGATATGGCAACCGTCTACGTTTGCCACAAATACTACTTCTAGCTTGTCGTGCTTATAGGGTTTAAGCGCTTCGGTAACAATTTTTGGCCCTAAAAACGAGCCTCCAATACCAATGCTGACTATTTTGCGAATCTTTTTGCCTGTGTAGCCTTTGTGTTCACCCGCATGCACCGCTTCGGTAAAGGCTTTTACCTTTTTAAGCGTTGCTGTAACTTCGGGCATTACGTCATTGCCATCAAGCATTACCGCATCACCCGAAAAGTTGCGAAGGGCAGTATGCAAAACCGCGCGGTTTTCGGTGGTGTTAATTTTTTCACCACCAAACATATCTTTTATCTTTTTAGATAAACCACGCTCTTGTGCAAGCGCAAACAAGTTATCGAGCACTTCTTGAGTCACGCGGTTTTTTGAATAATCCAAAAAAATCCCAGCGCTTTGTAACGAATATTTATCGGCTCGGTTTTCATCGGCGGCAAACATGTCGCGCATATGGTAACGTTTTACAAGCGCTGCATGATGTTCTAAGTTAACCCAAGCAGGGGATTTTTTAAGTTTATTCATAAGGTGATGATTCCTAGGCGTTTAATTGTTTAGCAAGAAGAGCTTCCAGTTTAACCTGATCGGCAGCAAAATTCCTGATGCCTTCACTTAATTTTTCAGTTGCCATTGCGTCTTGGTTCATATCCCATCTAAACGCTTCTTCGCTTAGCGGGTTTGGCGCTGATTTAGTTGCACCTGTATCTTTTAATTTTGTTTCTAAGCTTCCGGCTGTGTTTTCTAACTCTTCTAAAAGCTGCGGGCTAATAGTTAAACGGTCGCAACCAGCAAGTTCAATGATTTCGCCGGTGTTACGGAAGCTCGCGCCCATAACAACGGTTTTATAACCGTGCTCTTTGTAATAGTTATAAATGCTTGTTACCGAAATAACCCCCGGGTCTTTTGCATCTGCAAAATCAGTTTCGTCGGTATTGGCTTTGTACCAATCTAAAATACGGCCAACAAATGGGCTAATTAAGTAAACGCCTGCTTCGGCACATGCGCGTGCTTGAGCAAAGCTGAAAAGCAGTGTTAAGTTACAATTAATGCCTTCTTTTTCTAGTATTTCAGCGGCTTTAATGCCTTCCCAGGTCGACGCTGCTTTTATCAATATACGAGACTTATCGATGCCAGCTTCTTTGTACATGGCAATGAGCTGACGGGCTTTTTCAAGCGTCGCTTGGGTATCAAAAGACAAGCGAGCGTCTACTTCTGTTGAGATGCGACCTGGTACAACGCTCAAGATTTCTTTACCAATCAGCACTGATAACTTGTCACCTGCTGCTTGTAGCTGCGCTGCCTCGTCACCACCTTGCGATTTTGCATAGCTAATAGACTGAGTAATGAGTTCAGAATACTGTGGTAATGACGCCGCTTTTAATAACAAAGAGGGGTTGGTGGTTGCGTCTACTGGGGTATATTTTTTAATAGCTTCAATGTCGCCAGTATCGGCAACAACGGTAGTAATAGCGCGTAATGATTCAAGTTGATTAGACATAAATAAAGGTTACCTTAAGATTGATAAATGTGAGTCTAGCTTAAAAAACGCAAATGCGAAAAAACGCTAGCAAATATAGATAGAATAACGATGCTGTTAGCATACCAATTTATTAGGGTTTGTGCCTAATGAAAACAAATAATCGTTTTTATTTTTCGCGCAATTTACTGGTTATTATTATGATTTAAGCTATTTGCTTTCATAAATAGGACAAGATGGTCATAAATGGTATTATCTGCGTATAGATTTTTATGTAAATTCATCAAAGGTACTCGTAATGTTAGTGGTGGTTTCTCCCGCAAAAAACTTAGATCTCGACTCGTCTGTTTCACCCTCAATTTTAGACAAAAGCACTCAACCTGAAATGCTGGATGACGTTAAAAGCTTAGTTAAAACATGCAAAAAATTGAGCCCAGCAGACCTCAGCTCAATGATGAAGATTAGTGATAAATTGGCGATTCTGAACGCCGAACGCTTTTCAAGTTTTGAGTTTCCGTTTACAACTGATAATGCCAAACCCGCTTTGTATACCTTTAACGGCGATGTATACGCCGGTTTAGACGCAAAAACGCTTAGTGAAGAGTCGGTAGACTATGCTCAAACGCACTTACGTATTTTGTCGGGACTTTATGGTGTGCTGCGCCCGCTTGATTTAATGCAAGCGTATCGCCTTGAAATGGGCACTAAATTAAAAATAGACAAAGCAGATAACCTTTATCAGTACTGGGACACCAGCATTACCGAAGAGCTCAATAAAGCGCTAGAATCGCAAAATGATAATACCTTGATAAATCTTGCTTCTAACGAATACTTTTCTGCGGTTAAACCAAAAGCACTCGCTGCAACGATTATTACGCCTCAGTTTAAAGATGAAAAAAACGGTAAGTTTAAAATCATCAGTTTTTATGCGAAAAAAGCACGTGGGCTAATGGCAAGATATATCATCGATAATCAGTGCAAAACAGTTGAAGACTTAAAGGGTTTTGACACCGACGGCTACTATTTTGACGAATCAAGCTCAAGCGAGCACGATCTAGTCTTTAAACGCAACGAACAATAAGTCACTAAAATTTACTAGGCGGTTTTTATGCTTCATTTATATAGTTTCCCGCAAACCCGGGGTGTGCGAGTTGTGTGGGCTTGCCAAGAGTTAGATATCGACTACGAATATCATATTATTGACCTCTACAAAGGCGAACACAGGTCTGCTGATTATTTGAGTAAAACGCCAACCGGGAAAGTGCCGCTTATCGTAGATCAATCCTGTGTAGACGCCAATGGTAAGCCAGTCACCATTGCTGAGTCTGGAGCGATTGTGACCTATTTAGCCGACAAAGCAGGAAAGCTGATACCTGAGGCTGGGTCTGCCGAGCGCGCTTATTATGAAGAGATTATGTATTTTGTTATCTCTGAGCTTGAACAACCCCTATGGACACAGGCTAAACATAAATTTGCTTTAAAAGAAGATAAACGTATACCCGAGGCGATCGCTTTAGGAGAGTGGGAGTTCCAAAAAGCCTTGGGCATATTTAGTAAAATGCTGGGCGACAAAAACTATGTGCTGGGAGATGAATTTTCTATTGCCGACGTTGTTGCCGGGCATGTGTTATCGTGGGCTCAGGGCTTTGAGCAAGCCATAGAGTTTGATAATGTAAAAGCGTATGCCAGCAGGGTATTAACTCGACCGGCATTAAAACAAGCACGTAAACATGAAAAAGCTTTGAAAGAGTCGCTTAAATAAGCGCTACACACAATCCCTATACTAGGGTTCATAGTCGTTATGAGCCTTAATCTTCTACATACATGGTTTGTTGAAACTGCAGGTTTTGATTCACTCGGCCCTGTTTAATGTCGATGTCAAAGCGTAGAACTTCTTTGTGCGCGAACGGCACAGAAGCTAGGTAATAAATCGCGTCGCCTTCTTTAACTTGCTTGAAATCAAGTTGCTTTACCGTACCGAGTAAATTGCGTGCCGTGCCTGTCATCTCAACAACCTGAGCTTTTTTGCTGCGCCCATCTAAAACCGAAATGTTGACTAATGCATTTTTTCCACTTCGAACGATATTATTTGCACGCGCTATTTCAGGTGTTAAGAAGGTAGTTGTCAGTGCGATGTAATGTACTTCCCAATCACCAAGGGTTTTCTTGACCTCTGCGTGAGCATTGACACTAACAAAGCTAATTGCGATAAGTAGTGTTGCCATAACTAATGCCAAAAAAGAGCGAGTCATTTGGCCTTGCTGATTCACTATCGTTTTCATTGATACATCTCCTAGGTGCTGAGCAAAAACACCTATACGTGTCATCGCTTAGGGTAGATTGCCAAAAATATCTGCTAATAAAATATTAACAAACTGGATTGCGATAATCGCTACAAGCACTGACAAATCGAAGCCTCCCATCGGCGGTATTACGCGTCTGATAGGGGCCAAAAATGGTTCTGTTAGCTGCTGAAAAACCATCTCAATTGGATTGCCGCCTTGGCTGACAAAGCTCAAAATTGCACGAATGATTAATATAAAGAACGCTAAGCTTAAAATTTGGTCAATTAAAGAAGCAAACGCGGTCAATAAAATCGGCACTATAGCAAGTTGAGTGCTGCTAAATAGCAACGAAATCACGATAAATTTTATTACGCAGATAACATACGCAAAGACCAGTGTTGCCGTGTCTAAACGCCCAAGTGAAGGAATAACTCGGCGTAAAGGTCCGACTACAGGTTGTGTGGCTTTTACTACAAACTGGCTAAACGGATTGTAAAAATCGGCACGCGCAAGTTGTAACCATAATCGTAAAATGACCACCATTAAATAGAGGTTGAAGATCATGCTGATTAAGAAAAGCATAGCGTTCATATAAAGGGTTTCCGTTAAAACTGTTGAGACATTTCATCTGCTCGTTTTACTGCAGCTTGCATCGCTTTAGCAAAAATCGCGGGTAATTCGTCTTGTTGTAGGCTTTCGACTGCTTTTGCAGTTGTCCCGCCTTTCGAAGTTACTTGAGCGCGTAATTCTGATAACTCAAGCGCTGGGTTGTTTTGCATTAAAGTGGCGCTACCGAGCATCGCTTGTTCCACCAACATACGTGCATCCGTTGCGTTTAGACCCATATCCATAGCCGCTTTTTGCATCGACTCTGCAATTAAAAAGAAATAAGCAGGGCTAGAGCCAGCGGCGGCGATTACTGTATTGATGTCATCTTCACTATCGACCACGAGTGTTTTACCTACGCTTTGCATAATAGCGTCAACGGCTCCGATTTGCTCAGTGCTAACCGAATCATCAGCAAATATGCCAGACATACCCAAACCAATCGCCGAAGGCGTGTTTGGCATAACACGCACAATTTTAGCCTTGCTTGGTAAAAAGTCTTTAAGCCTTGCAAGTGTTAAACCCGCGGCAATTGATACGAATACCTTATCGGCACTATTGCCATAAACGCCAGAAACGCCAGTTTCACCAGAAGGAAGGCTAAAGTCTTTCGTGACCTCTTCCATCAGTTGTGGCTTAACCGACAATACAACAAAGTCGCCAAAGTCGATGGCTTCTTGGTTATCGTTAGTAATTTTTATGCCCAAATCGGCTTGCAAAGCGTCGAGCTTGCCTTGGCTAGGGTTACTCGCCATAACATTGTTTGCTGGATAGCCTTTTTCAATCAAACCCGAAATAATGGCTTTGCTCATATTGCCAGCGCCAATGAAACTAATCGTTTTTGTATGGTCAATTTGCAAGGTGTTATTGTCCTCTTGTTAAAATTTTCGTCATTGCCTCTCGGACAATCCAAACATCGTCATTCCCGCGAGGGCTAAATGCCGCTCCAACCACCGTCCTTCGACGGGATGACGGTTGCCTTATATGCGATGACATGCGCCCTACACACGATGACGTTCGCCCTATACACGATGACGTTTGCCGAATATAGCAGTGCCAACGCGTACCATTGTTGAGCCATATTGTACCGCAATATCTAAGTCATCGCTCATGCCCATCGACAAAGTGTCAAAATGTTCGAAGCGCTCTGCGCATTGCTCGAATAAAGCCTGCATTTTTGCAAAGCTTTGCTTGCGCTCATCATCGCTAACGCCCGCCTTGGGTATGGTCATTAAGCCTCTGCATTGGATACGGGAATATACTTGCAATTGTTCGACAAAATCAACGACTTCAGAAGGGGATATACCCGCTTTGCTGGTTTCATCGTCGATATTGACTTGCACACATACCTGAAGCGGTAATTGATGAGGGCTACGCTGCTCGTGTAAACGCTTTGCGATTTTGAGGCGGTCAAGCGAATGCATCCAATCAAAATATTCTGCAATAAATTTACTTTTGTTTGATTGTAAGGGGCCGATAAAGTGCCAACAGAGGTCTTTTTTATCGCGCAGGCTTTGGATTTTTTCTACCGACTCTTGCACGTAGTTTTCACCAAAGTTACGTTGTCCGGTGTCATACGCACTTATGATATCTGATACGGGTTTGGTTTTACTTACTGCGAGCAATTGAATATTGTTCGAGTCACGTTTGTTTAATTGTGCTGCAGCAGATATTCGAGCAGTAATCGCAGCAATATTCGCGCTAATCAATGAGCCGTTATTTGACTGTTGAGAATCGCTTAATATTGCGTCGTTTTGCTCAGGTGATTTTTGAGTCATCGCTTAATTACAGACCTCTTATTTGTGGCATTTAGATTCGAAAGCTACATCAATTAGCTATCGCCGCTTTTAACGGCACCAAAAATTATTGGAGAACCGCTTTGGATATTAACGAGTTATTGGCCTTTAGTGTGCAAAATAAAGCTTCTGATTTACATTTAAGCTCTGGCTTGCCGCCTATTATTCGAGTAGATGGCGAGATGCGCCGCCTAAACGTCCCTGAACTCGATCACAAAACAGTAAACGCCTTAGTTTACGATATCATGAACGACAAACAGCGAAAAGAATACGAAGAAAACCTAGAAGTAGATTTTTCTTTCGAAATTGAAGGTTTATCACGTTTTAGGGTAAACGCGTTTAATCAAAACCGTGGTGCGGCAGCGGTATTGCGGACTATACCAAGCGACATTTTAACCTTAGATGACTTGGGTGCGCCTGAAATTTTCAAAAAAATTATCGACCAACCTACGGGTATCGTACTTGTGACCGGCGCAACAGGCTCAGGAAAATCCACCACCCTTGCGGCCATGGTCGACCATATTAACGCGCACAAGCGTGAGCATATTTTAACCATCGAAGACCCGATTGAATTTGTGCATCAGAATAAACTAAGCGTGATGAACCAACGTGAAGTGCATCGCGATACCCATAGTTTCAATAATGCACTGCGCAGCGCCCTGCGTGAAGACCCCGACGTGATTTTAGTCGGCGAACCTTGTATTTGGCACCTTGCACACAAACTCAGCGCCAAAAACAATTGATAGAATTATTGATGTATTTCCTGCGGAAGAAAAGTCGATGGTGCGCTCAATGTTATCTGAGTCTTTACGTGCGGTTATTTCACAAACCTTATTGAAAAAAGTAAGCGGCGGACGAGTCGCTGCGCACGAAATTATGGTGGGTATCCCAGCCATTCGTAACTTAATCCGAGAAGACAAGGTTCCGCAAATGTATTCGGTTATCCAAACCGGACAACAGCATGGTATGCAAACTATGGATCAGTGCCTACAA
>CAZXTD010000040.1:0-28084 GCA_964643575.1 uncultured Glaciecola sp.
AGTCAGTTGCTCTACCAACTGAGCTAAGTCGGCACTGCATCAAGTGGGTGCGCATTCTAGAGTAACATTTAGTGATGCGCAAGTGGCAATTCAGAAAAATATCGCTTTTTTTTGAAATAAATTTCACTTGCCTATAAAAGCGTCAATAAGCGGCACTATTTTATGCATTTGTCGAGGCTTTATCGTGTGCTATACGTGCCAAACCAAGTATTACGATATTTTCGACATAATTTATATTTACAAATAAATGATGCTGCTTTGCCAAATTATTTTGCATAGTACTAATCGCGCTTATCAATAATGGAGCATCACCACCGCTCATAAAAACATCAAATTTATGAGACAAGAGTTTTTCGTAGCGTTTAGCTTGCCCGTTTTGGGGCAAAGTTTCTTCCTTTTTGGATGAGCTGAGCTCATCTTTTTGTTGTTTTAAGGCAAACGCTTCGTCAATATACATTCGCATACGTTGCGCAGCTTGATTCACCATTCCGGTTAATTGAGCTAGGGCGCCTTGTGCAACGCAATCAGGAGTATCGGTTCCAGCTTGCAGGCTACCGGGCAATACTTGATTGTCAAATACACGCTGGGTATTTTGAACAACGCTTTGGCGTGCCATTCTTAAACCCGGTGCAATCCATCCACCTAAATGCGCCTCATTTACGACAAAATCGCAGGTAATAGCGGTTCCAGCATCAATAACGATAAAATGATTTGTGGTAAGCGCTCCCGCCCCGATAATGGCTAACCACCGGTCTACGCCCATATTACTTACTTGGGCATAAGCATTAGTTACACCAAATTGTTTACTTTGCGTTTGCACCTGTTCATGCTTAACGCCTGCGGTTTTGCATAATTGCGCAATGTTTTGGTTTACTTCATCATCTTTTACGCTACCTAAATAGCATCGTCCGGCGCTCTCTTTAAGCTCGGTAAGTAAATCGGGCAAGCCGGCAAGTGAACAACGTAATATTTGTAAATCAGCAATATTATTCGGGTAAACATACCAAGCGTATTTAATACTGGTATTACCCACATCTAGCAATAGGTCTCGCTTGGCAACGCCCGCACTAGATGTTTTTTCAACCTGCTCTAACACTTATTTCGCCTCCGTGATAAGCACTCACATTACCGTTTACTTCCAATAAAAGTGCGCCAGTAGCGTCTATTCCTCGGCTAACACCTCTGGTTTCATTATTTCCTGATATCAAAACAACGGGTTTATTCACATATAAGTCGGCTTGCTCCCAACTTTGCATAAAGGGCTTAAGTCCTTGTTTCTCAAATTGCGGCAAGGCCTGCCATAAATGGCTAATAAACGCAGCAGCAAAGCTGTTTCGGCTAAAAGCGCTATTATTAATCGCACTAACATCTGTAAACGCTTGATCAATACCTTTGACATCGTCGGGCAATTTTATATTAAGGCCTACACCAATAATGGCAGAAGCATTAGCACCTACCTGACCTTCAACTTCAATTAAAATACCCGCTAGCTTTTGTTGTTCATAATACAAATCATTGGGCCACTTAAGTTTGCAAGTATCTACGCCAAAGGCTTGTAAGGTTTGATTTAAAACTACGCCTACCATTAAACTCAAGCCCGACATTGCTTGATAGCCGTCTGAAAAATGCCAAAGCATACTCATATAGATACTGCTGCCAAAAGGCGATACCCATTTACGTCCGCGCCTTCCTCGCCCAGCCGTTTGCGCTTCTGCAATGCAGACTAGTCCTGAGTGTTTGTTGATTTGATGTTTTATTAGATCGTTCGTTGAGCTAGTAATGCTCGCCACTTGCACTAAGGCCTCAGGCTTATCACGCAAAAAGTCTGCATTTTGAGTATCGGCAAGCAAAAGCTGATTGAGCACATCAACATTTAAAAGCTCTATTGTTGTCGCTAGTTTGTATCCACGCCCTTTAACACTATAAATTTCAATACCAATGTCTCTTAGCGCTTTTATATGGTTTGAAATTGCGCTTCTGCTTAACGAAAATTCTACCGCAAGCGCTTCGCCAGAATGAAAATGCTGGTCGTTAAGCCTCAACAGCAAACGATTACGAAGTTGTTGGCTAGCGGCTTGTTGTATTGGCACTACAACAGTTTTTAGAGTCATATGCTTATTGCTCCTTGCGTACCAATTAGGCGCACTTCATTTTCGAGTTCAATGTTAAACGCATCGTTTACTGCGCTCTTAATACTTCTTGCTAACTCAATCACATCTTTGCCCAAGCCTTTGCCACAATTTGCTATCACGAGGGGTTGTTTTGTATGACAAATAATATTCCCGCTTCGTTTACCTTTAAATCCTAAGGTGTCAATTAACCATGCGGCCGGTATTTTTACTTTGGCATCATCAAGTAAATAGTGCGTCATATCAGGATATCTACCCTGCAAGCTGACGAAGTGCTTGTGAGTAATAACTGGATTTTTAAAAAAACTACCTGCATTTCCCATTACCGCAGGGTCAGGCAACTTTTGACGCCTAACTTCAATGACTTTATCAAAGATTTTTTTTGCACTTAGGGTTTGCTCGTTTTGCAAACTAGCCAGCGGGCCATAGCTAATTTTAAACGAGTACTGCTTAGGCAAGCTAAAAAATACACGAGTGATAATGCGTTCATTTGCTGCTTGGCGTTTAAATATGCTTTCGCGATACCCAAATTCGCACTCTTCTCGGGTAAAGTATTTTATTTGTCGGCTGCTGCGTTCGTAAAACTCCACCTTTTCAATAAATCTTTCAATTTCAACGCCATAAGCGCCAATATTTTGAATAGGAGCTGCACCAACAGTGCCTGGTATTAGCGCTAGATTTTCGAATCCACCAATACTTCGCTGTACACAATACGTCACAAGTTGATGCCAGTTTTCGCCTGCGCCCACTACTAGTTTGTGCGCATCGCTCTGTTCAAAATACTCTATCCCTATGATTTTATTGATTAATACTGTTTCAGGATAGTCCTCAACAAATACTGTGTTACTGCCCTCACCCAACACGATATAAGCATTGTCGCTTAGCTCATCAACGCAGGTAATTAAACTATCTACAGAATTCGCGGTCTTAATATCGTTACAAGACGCGTCTAACGAAAATGTGTGCAAGGATTTTAACGAGTGCAATATTTCTATCATCAATTGTTGGAGATGTTGATATTGTTACAGAAAATCACACAAGTGTATAAACAATAATGTAGACAGGCCACGTAAAGGAGGACTATGCTGGTGCTAGCTGCCGTAAAAATGTTTGAGATATGATCAAAACCTATAAGCATAATGCTCCGTCCTCGCGCCTGACTCAGTGCTTTTCGCTTGGGAAAAACTCACTTTATCGGCTGTTTTCGTTTTCAAAGGCAAATATGCGCTTTTGTTCTTCATTGATTGTGCCGATTACCGCTGTGTGCGTGACTTTATTTTTAACAAAGGCGAGTGTTGCTGGTCAAAACACTCCTATCCATTATTCGCCCGAACTTATTAATACTTTTTTGTTTGTGCAAGAAAGCGAGTTTACCGGCAACAATATCAATTTAACTGATGCTCAAACCAACACTAACCTCACTATTCTAAACGACCGTTTACGAATGGTAGACGCCGAGCTATTAGACCCGCTAGACCGCGAAGCCGTTACGAAAATGCGAGAAGGTAACTTGCAGCAAGCCCGCGCTATAGTGAGTCGTGCAATAGACAATTCTGACTTTACAGGGGATGTTCGCAAATTTGTAAACCGCCAAATTATTCGCGCGGCAATCGACGAGCAAGTTGGCGCTTATATTGGCGCTTTGCAAGACCTACAGTTTGCGTTTAGGCTTGCCGCCAATACTAATCATGCAGACTTAGTGGCCGATATTGCCTACATTATTGCTAGCATCCATCAGTCTCGAAACGAGCATGGTATTGCGCTTAGCTACGCGCGACTCGCTTTAGATACTTACGAAGGCATTAACGACCGTCCACCTGCACAAGTACTGTTGTTAAGTATTTCAAGTCTATTAGCGACACGACAGCTAGAAGATGCCTCTATACTCTTAAAAAAAGTAGCGCCTATACTTGCCGCCGCCGACATAGCCCCACGCGCAAACGATGCAGAGTTTTCTGCTTTACTCAAACGTCACAGAGCGAAATATTTTACTTATTTAGGCCAAGTCGAATTGTATAATGACAATATAGAAGAAAGTATTGTCGCGCTCGACGTAGCGCTAAATTTAACGCAAACTGACGCTAAGCAGTCGCTTGCAACCCTGCATCTATTGTTGAGTCAAGCTTATACCGCAAAAGACAATATGGACGAGGCCATCGATTATTTAGTTAAGGCTTTTAACCAGACTAAAAATGTAAAAAATCCGTTTTACTTAAACCAAGCATTACAATTGCACCGAGCAAATTTACTCAGCCAACTAAATGACTTTGAAGCTGCTTACCGCGTAACACAAGATTTATTAAAAGAACGAGAGCTCAATCAGCCCATTGCTGAAATTAAGCGAATGCTTGATATGCACGCCAATTTTCAACTGAATATGCAGCAGCAAGAAAACGCCGAACTCAAGCAAGAAAACCAGTGGAAAACCGAGCAAATTGAAACTAAACAAATTTTAAATCGACTCTACTTTTTAATTATTGGTCTCTTATTTTGCACGTGTTGTCTTTTGCTATTAGTCTTTATAAGAGGTAAAAAGCATCGTTTAAGCCTCGAAAAAATTGCCCATACAGATGCGCTTACAGGCTTAAACTCTCGTACACGGGTACTCGAGCTGCTTACCCATCATCAAAACCTATTCAATCGCAATGGCCAAGAATATTGTGTCGCCATTGTCGATTTGGACTTTTTCAAAAAAATTAATGACAACTATGGACATCAAACGGGCGACAGTGTGTTAAAGAGCTTTGGCGAGCTCAGTCAAAGTAGCTTTCGTAAAACCGATATACTTGGGCGTATTGGTGGCGAAGAATTTTTGTTTATTCTGCCGCAAACAAAAAGAGAACAAGCACTTGAAGTGTTAAATCAGTTTAACGACAAGCTCCCAATGATAAGCACACAGTTAGACTTAGCACAAACCACAACTGCCAGCATTGGTGTTGCATGTCCACTGCATGCTGAAGAACCAATGAATATTATAAAACGCGCAGATGCCGCTCTCTACGAGGCAAAAGATCAAGGGCGTAATTGTGTCATAATTGCTAACAAAGTCGTGTCTTTACAAAACTCTCGGACTGAGGTTAACTAACAATCGCGAATAATGACTGAGAATATAGAAGTGGAATCAAATAGCACCGCGCCAGAACCTAACTCACAAGATGACACAGCAAACGAGGCACAGCAAAGCGCAAGCAAAAACACAACACAATTGCCACCAGCATTTAGTAATGAGCAGATTGATACAAAACAAATCACCACCGACACGCTTGCCATGGTGCCGTTATCACCTAAATACCGACGTATCAATATATTCTTAGATGTTTTCTGGGGTGGCTTAGTTCTGATCGCGATTGCAGTTGCCTCTAGCGGATTATTCTTTGACCTGCCCGAAGACTTAAATACGTTTGTATTAATCGCCTATGGTCTTGTCACATTCTTAACACTGTGGAGTGCGCTTCATCATTGGTTTGCAGATCCACTGAAAATGTACGCGCTGCGAGAGCACGATCTCAATTACCAATCGGGATTAATTTTTAGAAGCCTAGTAAGCCAGCCTTTATTGCGAATTCAGCATATTGAGATAAAACGAGGCCCGGTTGAGCGTAAAGCAGGCTTATCGACGCTACAAGTATTTAGTGCAGGGGGCGTTACCCATACGTTTTATATTCCGGGTATCGAGCACGAACGCGCTATCGAATTGAGGCAGTTTATATTAGATCATAAGGACTTAGCATCAGATGTCTGAGTATAATGCTGATTCTGCAAAGGCCTCTTTCTCAACAGACGCTCTTGCAACAGACACTTCTGAAGCAGATACCGCTAAGATAGAAAGCCATAAAATAGAAGCTATCGCGCAGGATGTTGCTCAAGAAATGCAAGCCCAAGAATGGTCACGTGTTTCGCCTTTAGCCATTATTTACTTCTTCGCTAAAACACTCTACTTTTTAGTCAATAGCGTCTTAATTTACTCGCTGCCCGCGCTTGCAGTCGGCTTTCAAAATTTAAAAGAAAACCCCGTAATAGCCATAGTAGCAGTGGCAGTTCTGCTCACCGTCGTGCTAGTTATCAGCGTCGTCAAATATTGGTTCTACTTTTACAAGTTTGGCGATGCGCGGGTTGAAATACGACAAGGCATTTTTAAAAAATCACATCTCGATTTACCTTTTAAAAAAATACAAAACGTAAAAATAGTCCAGCCTATTTACTATCGCTTTAACCATTATTCTTTTATCGAACTCGACACAGCAGGCTCTGCACAGCAAGAAGCTAAAATTGTAGCCTTACCGCTTGAACTAGCAGAAAAATTCAAACGCCTTATATTACAAATCAAAGACTTAAGCCACGATATAAAGAATGCCACTGGCGAAGGTAGCACCGCTAACGCAAACACTCAAAATGCTTACGAGCAAGAAGTATTGTTAAACGAGCGCTCGCTTAAAGATCTCGTTATTCATGGTATATCCAATAATAGAGTATGGATAATACTCGGATTTTTAGCGCCATTTTACGGCACCATAGCCGAAAACTTAACAAACATACTCGACTCAATGGGCTTTGATATCGTGGCTTACCTCGACTACCAAAGTCAGTCGATTGGGCTATTTATACTGCACGTATTATCGCTAGTAATGCTAATCATGTTGTTTATTGTAAGCTTTTCAGTAGTGGGCTCTATATTCATATTTTACAAGTATCGCTTGAGCCGACATGGCGACCGGTATATCCGCCGCAGTGGATTACTGACCAAACAAGAAGTATCAATGCGCTTAAGCCGCATTCAAATTGCTGTGCAACAGCAAGACTGGCTCGATATCATTATTAAACGAACCAATTTACGCTTTGAACAAAATGTAAGTTTACCGGGTGCCGCTGGCGGGCAAGCAGGCAGTATTAACAACGCGAGTAAACTCATTGTGCCGTCGGTTACCCCTGTTGAATCAATCGAACTGATACAAGATGCATTTAAGGTTAAACAATTTACCGATATAAACTTTGCCGCTATCTCTAGGCGTTTTGTGGTGAGAACCTGTGCTTTTCCTGTCTTCCCTTTAATCGCTATAATGACAGGTATTGCTATTGCAGCCGATTTTTCGCTCACCGGCTGGGTAGTGGTTTGTGTCTTGAGTATAATTTTATTTGCACTCACATGGTTGAGATGGTGGCGCTGGGGGTATTATTTCGATGAAGACTTTGTGTATATTCGCAAAGGTTTATTTGGGGTCAATTATTACGTATTCCCTATTGGTAAAACCCAACAGGTAAAATATAAACAAAGCATTTTTATGCGCCCTCGTAAGCTTGCCGATATTCAATATGTGCTTGCTTCTGGCGCTCATAAGGTGCCCTTAATACCTGAAAAACTTGCACGTGAAAAAGCAGATGAAGCTTTGTTTATTGTTGCTAAATTCAAACCTAGCTGGATGTAGCTGCACGCCATACTGCATAAGTGTTCTATTCAGGGCATCAATAGAACACAATTCATAATCAAACGTGGACGACTCTTCGGTTTTTCGTTTTAATTAATGCCCAGTAAAGTAAATCAATGTAGTAAATAAGAAAGGGCAATACTTCCTTGGCTTCAACAAATATCGCGATTCAATATACTGATATATCAATCCCTAAACCCGGGGCAATAACTGAGATAGTATCGGGTATTTATTGGCTACGAATGCCATTGCCGTTTGACCTTGACCACATTAATCTCTATCTCATTAAAGACAACGCTGGTTATGCTATTGTTGATACGGGTTTTGGCGTTAATCGCACGCAGCAGCTTTGGGAAGAAGTATTTGAAAAACTCAATGCGCCCATTACCAAAGTAATTTGCACTCATATGCACCCAGATCATATCGGCATGGCCGGTTATCTAGTTGAAAAATTCAGAGTGCCATTTTACATGAGCAATACTGAATACTTCGTAGGTAGAGCAATCTCTGCAGGCGCAAGAGGCGCATCCAACTGGCAAGATGACGAGTATCTATTGCGTTGTGGTATGGACGAGATTTACATCAAAAATGCCAGAGAAAGTCGCCAACAAAGCAAAGGTGTTGGCCAAGTTATACGCCCTATTCCACTTCAGTACGAGCGTTTACAAGCGGGTGACACACTAGAAATTGACGAGCATAAATGGCAAGTTATTATTGGCCGTGGCCACTCGCCCGAGCACGTGTGCTTATATAACCCTGAAACCCAAGTACTTATTTCAGGCGATCATGTACTACCAATTATCTCGCCCAATATTGGCGTTTACAGCACTGAGCCAAATGCCAACTCTTTGCAGTTATATTTGGATACTCTGCCTCAGTTCAAACAACTTCCTAGCCAGACCTTTGTTTTACCATCCCATAAACTGCCATTTACCGGCCTGCATCAGCGCGTAGATGAACTTATCGCACATCACAAATTGCATCTCGATAACTTGCGCGAATTTTGCAAAACACCACAAACAATAAAAGCGTGCTTGCCCATATTGTTTAAGCGCGAGTTAAACGACCATAATATGTTTTTTGCCATTGCAGAATCGTTTTCTCACCTCAACTATTTGTATTTTGCAGGTGAATGTAGCCGAGAAATCAATGAACTCGGGCACTACGAATTCACTCTTCTCTAATCGCTGTGCAAAGCATCAATTGGGTTAAGTTTGCTCGCTTTTATCGCTGGGAATACGCCAAAGCCAACGCCAACCACCATACAAATACTGAGTGAAAGCACTATTGCTGTTGTCGACCAACTCACGGCCCAGCCCGAGTAAAACCCAATAATTTCGGATAGCACCAAACCAAAGAATATGCCTAGTAGGCCGCCCATCACAGAAATCGTAAAACTTTCCGCTATAAATTGCTGGCGAATATCGTCTTGCGTTGCACCCACAGCTCGCAGTAATCCAATTTCTTTGGTGCGTTCCATTACGTTGGCCAGCATGATATTCATTATGCCGATACCGCCCACTAATAACGAAATACCCGCTACACATGCCATAACAATATTGAATATTTGCTGTGTCTTTTTTTGCTGCTCGAGCAAAGCCGCAGGAATAATTAGCTCGTAGTCATCTAGGCCACCATGACGAAGTTTTATTAAGCTGTCGATAGCTTTAGAGGCAACTACAGGGTCGGTTCCTTTAGCGATGTTGAGCTTGATGCTATCAAGCTCGCTTGCAAGAATATCGCTCGCAAATTTGTTAACGCTCACGCTTAGCGGAATAAATACACGGTAACGGTCACCGCCTATTTTAACACCTTGAAATTCGTTTTTATCGCCGGGCGGAGTCTGCAGTATACCCACTACTTTGAGCCAAACGTGATTGACCTTAACGAATTTCCCGAGCATTTCATCGCTATCTAAACCTGAGGTAGCAAACAACTCTTTAGCTGCGTCAGCACCTAATACGGCTACCTGCGCTATTTGGGCATCGTCTGCATCACTTAAAAACCGGCCTTCGTCAATTTTCATATTCGCATTTGCAAAGTAACTCGTGGTTACGCCCAACACCGTTGCCTGACTTTTACTAAAGTCAGTATACACATCGTAAGCATCCACTTCTTTTGAGGCACTATAGCCCTCAACAAATGGTAAGGTTGCTAGCGCCGCTTCAACATCGCCTAGGTTTAAGCCTAAGCTTTCTTCGCGTATTTCAACAAGCTCATCTTTTTCATAGTCTTTAGCATTAACAATAATGTTATTAACCCCCATAGAATCAATAAGACGAAGCGCTTCGCGTTCAGCACCCTCACCAATATTGAGCATAGCAATAACGGCACCTACGCCAAAAATCATGCCTAAAAGGGTTAAAAATGTTCGTAGTTTTTGGCCGAGTAACTCACCAACCGCATCCTTAATTAAAACGTGATACTTGGCTATCATGCGTCTTCCTGAATATATTCTTGGTTTGGCGCACTTAGCGCAATCACATCACCTGAGCTTAAACCTTCGGTAACTTCTACTACAAACAGGTTTTTGCGTCCACTGCTCACCTTTTGTTTTTTAAACGAACTACCGTCTTTTAAATACACATAGCTACTGCCATCTTCAAAATGCAATGATTGAAGAGGTATAACTAAACTGGTGGATGGTGCTTTTACATCAATATTGGCACTTAGCTTGCGGCCCGGCTGCATCATGGTTTTATCTTGCTCAATCAGCTTAATGGTCAACTCAAAGAAGGTGACCGGGTTACCACGCTCAATACTACGCGGAAAGCCAGAAACATCTGCTATTTCGCCTTTAAACACAGAGGCTGGAAAAGCATCTAGCCTTATTTCAACGCCTTGTCCTTTGTCCAGGTCAATAGCATCATTAGCTTGCACAAAAACGTTAGCCTGCATGTCGTCAAGGTTAGGTATCTGAGCAATAGGGCGCCCCGGGAATACAGTTTGACCTACCGCAGGCTTTTCACCTCGGCGGTCTTTTTCGTACACTAGTAAACCAGAATATGGCGAGACAACTTCTAAAGATGACAAAGCCTGTTGATGCTGTTCAAACTTGGTCTGTACGCCACTTTTACGAATATCCAGCACCGCCATTTGGTTGCTATGTTGCTCCACAATACTGGTTTCTTTCCACTCTAAAAAGTCGTCTTTAGCTTCTAAAAAGTCTCTATTGGCTAGGGTATCGATAATTTCAAGCTGCGAATAAATGCGCAAATCATCAATGGCAAATCTATCTACAAAATCAAACTCGTGGCGCACAAACGTTTGGTCCGAGTCCACATCTTGCCTCGCTTGATTTTGCTGTGCAGTACTTTTCACGATGTCTTGTTCTAAAGCCAACAAATCGAGCTCTTCGCTTCGACTATCTTTTTGAATCTGCTGGGCGTCAAAACGAGCAATAATATCGCCCTTTTCAACATAAGTGTTTTCATCTCGCAGCCACGCTAGTGTCATTGGGCGGCGCCCTGGCGTCATGATTTTTTGCGACTGTGCGGCTTCAATTTCACCAAAGCCTTTGACCTCAATTGAAAATGCAGATTCTTCTACTGTGTATAGTGGAATGCTTGATTGCTTGTCGTCACTACAGGCCCACAAAAGTGACGTTAAGCCACATAATAGTACTATTTTTCCGACTCTCATTATGCCGCCTCAACTAAGTCTACTGTTGCCTTCATGCCAGGTCGCATAATATTTAAATCAAGTTCATCAAGGGTCACCCAAGCATCAAATACTACTTTCAAATTGTTTCTTGATTTAGCTCGATAGGCTTGTCCCATTTCGGTAACATGCCCTGTAAAAGGACGTTCAGGAAACGCATCTAAGGTAACCCTTACCTTGTCACCCATGCTAACAAGCGACGTAAATGATTCATCAAATTCTACTTTCACCGCTATTTTATCCAAAGCTGGTAAAGAGATGATTCTGCTACCCATAAAAACAGTATCGCCTACCGCAGGCTTACTATCGTCATTGTCGGCCACTAACACTACCATGCCCGACTTAGGCGCTTTAACCTGCAGCTTTTGCATGCTCTCAAGTAATTCGTCAACGCGCGACTGCGCTTTTGAGATTTTGGCTAATTGCACTTGCTCGTTAACTTCCATTGCCATTTTATGCTGTGCTACCCGCTGCTGCGCTTGCTGGTAAAGTTCGGTGGTAATGGTCAGTTCTGCGCGTTGTTTACGGCGTTCAATATCCGAACGCGATACATCGGTAATTTCAACTTTGCGCTTGGCAATATCTCTGTTTTTTCTTGCTTCAGCTTCATCCAGTACAAGCTGTTCAAGGGTGGCTTCATTTTCTAACTTTTTCTGTTCAGCTTCTTTTGTTGCTGCGTCTAAGTCAGACTGCCTCGACACCAAATCGGTACGCAAGCGTTGAGCGTCAAACTTGATCAGCAAATCACCCTCTTTTACTATGGTGTTTTCGCGCGCTAAATATTCAATTTTGTACTCCCACATGCGGCGAATACTAGGTGGCGTAAGGCTAATTTCTTGCAGAGATACTAGCTCGGCGGGCGCCGATATTGTTGTTTCTATTTGCTGGTCATTTGTATTTGTTGCTTCTTCGGTATCACCACATGCGCTTAAGCTCATTACCATTACGCTACAAGTACCTAACAACAATGCTTTTTTAAAAGCACTACCAAAGCTACCGATTAGCTTTCTTTTATAAAAATTAGCACTAGATTGCCGCATGTCATGGCTATCAGAATCTGTTTGCTTAACTAACATGCTCTACTCCTGTAGTGATTTTTGCGGGGCTAATAAATTGCTCTTCATCTTTAGCGGCTTCCAATAAATGACGTTTTGCGCCTAATTCATCTTGGTTATCGCTGTTTTGCTGCGATGCGCTTGCCTCTCTATCTGTATTTATTTCCATCCGGACACTCATTCCGGGAAGTAAGGTAAGCGCTGGAGCGCTGTCAAAACTAACTACAGCAGGGAAATAAGCACTCTTACTCCACTGCGGTTTACGCTCGCTCTGTCTCGATAAGCTGCTCAATGTGCCACTAAATTCTTTATTCGGAAAAGCATCAAAAACAATTTTCACTTTAGCCTGTTCTTTCAAACCCACAGCATCTATTTCGTGCACCCAAGTTTCGATTTGAAAGTTCGAAGTAGATTGCACGTCAACAACTTTCCAACTTGGCCTCACATTCATGCCTGCTGATAATTTTTCACCATACCAAGGATGAAGCGCATAAGTCACGGGCCCTGTCACTTGCGCAACTACGTTCAGTTTGCTCAATATGTTTTCTAAGTAGGCTATTTCTTCTTGGGTACGAATTATCTCCAAACGCTTTTTCGTCAATTCGGCTTTCTTCTCTCTGCGTGCACGCTCTGCTGCCTCTTCAGCTTTCACTTGTTCGAGCATGGTTCGCTGCAGCTCTAATTCGTACTGGCCTTTATCGTAGGCAGCCACCTCAGAAGCAGGTACAGATGCCTCTATCTTTGCCTTCTCTACGCGCATTTTGGCAACGGTTAAGCGGCCTTCAGCATCTACAACACGCTGGTCTTGCTCTATCACAAGTTGCTCTAGCTCTAAGCTTAGCCTATCTAAATTTTCTTGGTTTTGAGTAAGTTGAGCTTGCTCACTTGCGCCATCAAAAGTCACAACTGGCTGACCTTTTTCGACAATTTTACCTTCCTCTTCCATCCATTGAATTTGCACTTGCCAACGACTGCCTTGAGGCGCAACAACAACTTGCTTGGCCGACGAGCTTATTTGCCCTGTTAACACCAGTTCGTTGGCGTGGGTGCTTATAGGTAAAGACTGCAACAAACCTGCAAAGGCCAATACTAAAACTGTCTTGCTTGAAAATAATCTGTCAGTGTTCATTATTTCTCTCCTATTACCTGTCCGTCTTTCATAATAATGACGCGCTGGGCATATTCGGCAATTTCATCTTCATGGGTCACCATAACAATCGTCTGACCTTGTTGGTGCAGCTCGGTCAAAAGGTCCATGATCTCGTTCGATGTTTTTGAATCAAGGTTGCCGGTAGGTTCGTCGGCTAAAATAACGCTTGGCTGGTTAATAAGTGCACGCGCAATGGCGACTCGCTGGCGCTGGCCACCCGACATCTCAAACGGTTTATGGTGTTTACGATTGGTCAAACCCACGCGTTCAATCAACTTTAAGGCTCTTTGGTCGCCTTCTGCGTCGTCTACGTTTGAGTATCGCAAAGGTAATTTGACATTACCCACTACATCGAGCTTTGATAGAAGATGAAAGGTCTGAAAAATAAAGCCAATGTGCTTGTTTCGCACTTGTGATAAGTCGTCGTCCGACATACTGGCAACGTCGTTACCGTCAAGCTTGTAAACTCCGCTATTGGGCGTATCTAAGCAACCCAAGACATTCATTAAGGTAGATTTTCCTGAGCCAGAGCTGCCCATAATGGCAACAAATTCGTTCTCTTTCACCTCAATGCTAACATCGTTAAGCGCCGTGACAATTTCTTCGCCGTTTTGGAAAGTTTTACGTATATTCGAAAGTGCTAGCATAGTGATTGGTTTTCTTATCGTTTATTGTTATTGCGGTCGTAAAGATTTTACATCTAACCACAAGTATAGTCGTTAAATACCGTTTTTTAGTTGATTTAGTTTTGTTACAAATTGTTTAGAATTTAAAAGTCGCCTTACTTTTTTTCTTGCTTTGTATCTATTACTCAATCTCAAATTTTTGCAAACGATAAACAAAGGTTTTATAACTCATCCCCAAGCCTTTAGCAGCCAAGGTTTTATTATTTTTATGCTGCCGCAAAGCATGTTGCAAACAGTCTTTTTCAAACTCATCCCAGTTGATAGGAAAGGTGGGTAACTGCCACGAATGTGTAGTTTGTTTTTTTTGTGTATGTTCATTAATTTCTTGTATCAACTCTTCTTCGTCACCCAATAGCACCAAGCGCTCAATTCTGTTAGATAGTTCTCGTACATTGCCTGGCCAAGAGTAGTCAAGCATTGCTTTTACAGCTTGCTTATTTAATGCAGGCAAATCTACCCGATAGCTTTGCTTAAACTTTTGCATAAAAAAGTCTACTAGTAAGGGGATATCCTCTGTTCGTTTTCGCAATGGCGGCATTTGAATTGGCACAATATTTAAGCGATAAAACAAGTCTTCTCTAAATTCCCCCTTTGCCACCATTTCACTTAAATTACGATGAGTCGCTGCAATCACTCGCACATCAAGCATCACTTCTTTGGTATCGCCAACAGGCGTAATGCTTCCTTCTTGCAAAAAACGCAACAAACGCGTTTGTAGATTCAACGACAGCTCACCTATCTCATCTAAAAATAAGCTTCCGTTGTGTGCGCTTTGCAACTTGCCTACGGTATCTTTCACTGCACCTGTAAATGCTCCTTTTTTAGC
This sequence comes from uncultured Glaciecola sp., assembly GCA_964643575.1. Classification (GTDB taxonomy): domain Bacteria; phylum Pseudomonadota; class Gammaproteobacteria; order Enterobacterales; family Alteromonadaceae; genus Glaciecola. Next base: position 14,930 of record CAZXTD010000040.1, read on the forward strand.
ACCAAAGAGCTCTGCCTCAGCTAAACTTTCGACAATTGCACCGCAATTAACCGCAATAAAGGCTTCGTTTGAACGTGGTGACAAATTATGCAATGCCCTAGCGGCTAGCTCTTTTCCAGTTCCGCTTTCACCACTAATGAGTACTGTTGCGTCGGTAACAGAAACACGCTCTATTCTTTTATACACTTTATGCATACAGGCGGCATTACCGACTAAATCAACCAGCTTATGTTGTTGCGACAACTGTTCAGTCAAGATTGTATTTTGCTCGCGTAATTCACGTGCCTTGTTAGACTTTTCGATACACAAAAGCAGCGCCTGACGCTCAAAAGGCTTCGCTAAATAATCATCAGCACCCGCTTCAATCGCTTCCACCGCATGAGCAATGGTGCCGTAAGCTGTGGCAATCGCGAATCCAACGGTAGGAATGTGTTTTCGAGCAAAGTTGAGCACATCCAAACCACTTAAACGACCCAGCTTCCAATCTGAAAACACTACGTCAATCTTATCAGCATTCAGACTGTTTTTTATGGCCAACATTGCCTCTTCAGCGTTTGCTGCGCTGGTCACTTGGTAAGCTTGAGTGTCAGTGCCTTCAATACGTGAAGACTGCAATATAGAAGCAATTATCTCTCGCTGCTGTTGATCGTCTTCTACAAGTAGCACATGTAAGGTACGCTCGCTTTTATTCACTTATTGCTGAGTCCTTGTATCTTGTAAAGCATGATTAAGGATAAGTTTTGCCTCACAACCACCAGAGTCTATGTTATGTAGGCTTATACTGCCCTGATAATACATTTCACAAATGCGCTTAACTATAAACAAACCCATGCCCGCACCTTCTGATTTGGTCGTAAAATGAGGCTTAAACAAATTATCGATATCGTCACTACTCAAGCCGCTGCCGCTATCGTGCACGCTTAAACAAATACCGGTATCTGTTGACTCTACCTTTATCCTAATAAGCTTCTCATTTTGGCCTAAATTAGGTTTATCGAGATGTTCTGCACTCGCCTCTACTGCGTTTGAAATTAAAGCATGAAACATCGCTCGCAATTCAGCTTCGGCGCTTTTCAAATAGCAGGCTTTGCTAGAATCTTCAACAAGCCACTTAATTCCATCATGCTTGGCTATCGACATCTCCAGCATAATGTCAGATACAACTGCCATAACGTTCACGCTTTTGCTTCGCTTAATATCAGTATTTGCTAGGCTCATTAAGTTTTTAATGGTTTCATCAACATGACTTATTTTGGCTTGAATTTGTTGTGCTATTTTAGTTTGTTCTTGCTTAGAAACCCCAACAGATTGCATCTGCGATATGCCCAAACCTATTGTGTTAAGTGGGTTACGCAATGTATGAGCAAGCCCACGCGCTACTTCTCCTAACTCTGCCATTTGCTGCTGCTGTTGGTAGCTCTTTTCTAGGGTTTGCAACTGCGCTAGTCGTTCGCTGGTTTGGTTAAATACTTTGATTGTTTTGCGTATTTCTTCTACGCCTGTTATTGGCAGTTGTACACCCAAGTCACCGTCACCCAAGTCTTTAAACCCTTGGCTCAAATTCGACAAGGGACGACTAATATGGCGTGCAAGAAAATACGCTAAAAGTAAACCAACCAAGGTGAAAACAAGCAATTGCCATCTGAGTTGGCTAAAATAACGGTTCACCGTTGAGGCGCCGCTATCAAAGCTGACAATTTTTTGAAAATTTAGCTCGTCGTCACCAAATTCAAAATCGACGGTGTAGCCGCTGTTCACCCTATTCACTAAAACCGCTTTTATCGGTGCGCCATTGTCTAGACCTTCAGTTGCAGTAAAACTCGCCATTACTTCATTCTCGTTATCTGTCGCCAGTAAAGGTGCTTGGCGCGATATGCTAACGGTTTTGGTGTTTTCACCCGTGACCATGGTCAATTTAGGATCTAGTTGTATTTCTTTATTAGGCGTGTCTTCGATTTTTATTCGGATTCTATTTGGTGAGTCTGCTTCAAGGTTTTGTACTCGACCCGATTCGTTACTCGGCTTTTGTTGTGCTTGCCAAGCTTTAATAATACCTAACTGCTCGTTACTTATTTGCTGCTGTGCACCTACAATATTCTCTGTAATGAGGACTTCTTGGAACGTATCGCCACCACTCTCGTTCGGCTCACGTACCAGTTCGCTGACTCTATCGATTCGAATTGGCATGTTTTCACCCACCGCATTGAGCGCCACTTGAGAAAGCGTCCTTGTTTTGTCAGTAATCTCTTCATTGACCTGCACTCTTACTTCTTCAATGAAATAATATTGAATCGCTGAAAACACGAGAATAAGGGTACCAATGAGTAGAAATAAATAATGCTTTAACGACACTTCAATTCTCTTTTTCAAGTTCTCTTTGTTCAAGTTGCTCCAGCAGATTATTTTTAGCTAATGCTTGAGACTCGTTTCAACCGCCATGTCGACCGACAAGCCATACTAGGGTAAAATACAGTTTCTACAGTAATACAATAATTAGACCAACGCAGAAGCGAAGCTCAGAATTGTTAAGTAACTAATATCTTTATATTTTTCGACAAGCGGTAGGTTTGAGTTTACAGCATTATTTGATTAACTTCCTCATATAAGGAAGTGCATGCCTCATTTGGGTAAAGAATTCTACTTGCACTACTGATGTAAAACGAGAAGAAAAACACTTATCATACTGTATTTATTATGTTTTTATTTTCTGGCACAAGAGTTGTATTGCATGGGATGATTCACAAAATTAGACAGCATTCACTGAAAATTTAACCATTTATAAAGTATCAACTGGAGAACTCCATGCAAAAAACAACTTCACTAATAAACAAAAACAACTTACTCAGCTTCACTTTAATCGCGGCTTTGGGCGCAGCCTGCCTTGGCATGTCATCAATGGTATTGGCAAGTGATATAGAGGTTCAAGACAAGCCAAAAGTTGAGATGAAGCATAAGGTGATACAACTTATAGCCAAAACAAATCAACCTACTATTTTGGAAATCGAAGAAAATGGTGAAGTGCAAATTATAGAGCTTGAGTCCAGTGCCTTGCAGGACATTACGCTACTTGAGGAGCGTTTGGGCAACTTAGATTCAGAAACACGAAAAACAATTCTTGAGGTCGTTCAACAAGAAAACAATCGCGTAAAAGGCGCGATAACAATGGTAAAGCGTGAAAACGGTGAGGACGCAGGCCGACAAGAGTTGATTTTAGAACAATTGGAAGGCGTAACCGAAATCGTGATTATGGATTCGGGCGAAACAGCAAAGTTTAAAGGCGTATTAAAAGGCCATCACTCTACGGTAATAAAACTAATTGAAAAAGGTGAGTTTACGCGCGATGAATTAAACGAAATTCAAAAAGCGCTAGATGCCAAATACTAAGCTTGTTCCCATTCGCTCTTTATTTAGTCATTTGTAGATAAAGAGCGTTTTTTAATCGCCTCTCCTCGCCATTCTTTTATACGCCATTTGAAACAACTCTCCTCGCCTTGTTTGGCGCATTCGGCTTGCTTAGGTATGCAATAAAATAACAAACGCATTAGCACAACATCCAAATGGCTCAATTCTTAGGTAAGCTATCAGCATTCCATCGCTTTTAGCATTAAAAATGATACCAATATGATAAGAAGTAAGCTGTTCGAAAGCCCTAACTCTAAACGCCAACAGGTCGGTCTAAAAGCTGCGCTGGCGCCAAATATAAAAGGTTTTTTGCGCTTTTTGATGACTTGTTGTGTACTCGCACCAAGCTAAAACTTGCTCGCCATTGGTGCTTATCTGAAGAAACAAAACCCCGACCAAATTAGCACGGGCATGTATTTTCTCTTCACTGTTATTGGAGTGTTAGCGATAACCGTGCTGATTCAGTCTTGGCTTAATAAAAAAAGAAAGTCAAAGCTAAACAAACAACGCGATGAATATCAAAACAGTTTAGACAACATGCCTGTTGGAATGATAAAGCTCAACTTAGAAGGCAGTATAGTTTATGCCAACAAACAGGCTGCCACGCTTTTAGGTAGACAGCATGAAAAGTTAATCAATGGCGCCTTTATTGCCAATTTCGATACTAGCGATTCACCTGAGTTAGCGCAATCTCTCTTTGGCGCTAATGCCACTGTTAATATCGGAGATGGCGTGCAGGCCTTCGCAAAATCAAGTAAAGCATACATTCGAATTCAAATAGCTGAGCCTATTTTAGAAGCCGATCAACACTTAAGCACGCTTATCTTAACTAACGAAAATAAATTACAACGTTCACTAACTGAAGCAAGCACACACCGCGATAAACTAGCGCAATTGATGACTAAGAGCGAACTAGGCCAAGTAACATTTGATATTAAAGAAGATACTTGTATTCACGACGCGATATTTGACCAGTTGCTATTAATAGGCGACGTAAAATCAAAAGGTGATACTAGCGAAGCCTACGCAATTGACGATTTCATCAAGCGTATACACAATGCCGATAAGGGTGATTGGACTAAAGCGCTCGAAAAAGCGAAAGCGGGGCAAGCAAACACTGTTAGTTTACGCATGCAACTCACTACCTCAGGCAAGTCGATGGTCTATGTGCCGCTTGAAGTTAGTATTGTTCCAATTATGAGCGGCGAAGCTGAACATCTTGAAACAATCACTTTAGTCGTACGTGAAAATACGTCTATTGAACAAGAAAAAGCGACGCTCGATTTGGTTAACCATCAGCAACAAGCGCTTTTAAACGGCTCAGTTCACGCGATGTATTGTGCTGACGAGAGCGGCAACCTATTGTGGTCTAACTCTCCGTTTAACCAGCTATTAAGAAGAGTTGTTCCTGAGGCGCACTCTAAAAATTTATTTGAGCTAAACCCCTTTCCAGAAGACATCATGCAACTGCACCAAAAGCCAGCTGGCTTGTCTACACGCGGTTATGATATGGAGTTTGAATTAAGCACTCACGATGGTCGCCTAATGTGGTGCCGGATAAACATTGCGTTTTACACCAGTAAAGACCGTTTAAGCGAGCAAAGCAATGTTGGTGTGGTCGGCATACTTCAAGACATTAGCGAGCTTCACGATGTCAAAAGCGGCCTTGAGCAAGAACAGTCTCGGATGCAAAACTTGCTTAATCTTGCACCGGTTGCCATTGCAACCATAAACAATGAAGACCAAATTGTGAGTGCGAACAATGTGATGCTTGAGCGCTTACAGTACTCTGAAAAGGACCTTAAAAAAGGTAACTTTTATCAATTATTCAGCGACCCCGCGCAAGCTGGTAGCGCAGCCAAGCATTTAAACCAAAGCGGCCGTTTACGAGACTTTCACGCCAGCTTAAAAGGAAAAGACAACAAGCTACACCCTAGCGAATTACACGTAGACCTGATTAACAAAGACACGCAAGAATACCTTTGCTGGATAGCCGATCGTTCCGACGAGCAGTTCCAGCAAGATAAATTCGACAGTTTGTTGCAACATAGCAGTATGCCAATGGCCATATTGGCAGAAAAAGGTTTCACCCAATTAAACAAGCCTGCCTGTGACTTCTTTTGTGTCGAAGATGAATACGATTTGTTTGGTATTGCGCCTTACTCTACGCGTTTAAATAACGACCCAGAAAACGCGCATATGCTCGAAAAAACAATCGAAGAAGTCAAACGTAGCGGCAAAGCAAAGTCGATGCATTGGTTGCACAAAGTAGGCGACCATGAGTTACCCTGCCAAGCGACTTATGTGCCCATGTATAAAGACCAAGCCTTCGATTCGATTTTATGTATTTGGATGGACAAACGAGAGCTACAAAAAGCAGATGAGGCCAGAATGGAAGCCATCAATTTGCATCAGGCAGCTGAGCGCCAAATCCAAGAAAAACAAAAGCTACTGGCTAACAGTCAAGATCAGTTGGCAACCAAAATGCGTACCTTGGCCGACACGGAGCAAAAACTGCAAAACGTGCAAGAAGACCTCAATGAGACGCAGTCTGAGTACTCGCACCTGCAGCAAGCTCACCACGACATAACACAAAACTTGGAGCAGCTTAAACAGCAATACAGCCAAAGCCGAGTAATGCTAGCCGACGCTCAGCGCACTAATGCCGATCTTAACGCTCAGCTAGAGTCTTCAACTGAAGAAGTGCAAGGTTTAAACGCGCAGCGCGAAGAAATTGCAAATGCGCTACTCAAAAGTGAAGAAAACTACAAAGCTGCACAAAAAGAACTGGCCCAAAGTGAAGAAAATGCGGCTAACTTAACTAAGCAAAAAGAAGATCAAGCGGCTCAGCTTGAGCAACTTGGCGGTCAAATAAATGAGATGAAAAATGCCGTTAACGCAAAAGATGAACAGATATCGCAGGTAAGTGAACAAATAAACACTCTTCAATCTCAACTAGTGAGCTCAAGCAGCGCAACCGACAAACTTAAACAACAGCTTATTAATCAACGTAAAGCAAGCGAAGAGGCCGAAAAACAGCGCCGCGAACTCGAGCAAACCTATCAGGTTGCTCAAGCCGAGTTACGTAATAAAGGGCGTCATTTGAACCATTTGCAAAGCGAAATGGAAAAACTCGAAGAAATGTCGAATCAAGAAAAAGGCGACATGCAGGCGCAGCAGTCTGCGCTTAAAGAAGAGCTTGAGCATAAACTGCAACAGCTACAAACTACCCAGACTGCGTTGAGTGAGGCGCAAGCTGCTGCCGAACAAGAAAAACAAGAAAAAGCCGAACAACAAGCACGCTTAGCTCGTGCCGAAAACGAACTCGCCGAAATGGAAGCTAGCGCACAAGCTAAACAGCAAGAAATGGAAGAAAAAGAACGTCAGCGTCGTGAGCAGCAAAAAGCATTGCAACATAAATTGTGGGAAGAACTCAAAACTAAACAACAAAAACTCAAACAAACTGAAGATATATTAAGCCAAGCAAAACAGCAGACAGAATCTGAAAAAGCAGAAAAAGAAGCGCACCAGCAAGTGCTTGAACAACTTAAATCTGAACTCAAAGAAATTGAAGCTCGCAACGAGCAACAGCAAGCACAGGCCGCGCAAAGTGACGAAGCGTGGAACCGCAGTAAACAGGCGCTCAAGCAAGAAGTTGAAGCCAAGCGCGTGCAACTGCAACAAAGCAAGCAAGCCATGCAAGAAATTCAGGCGCAAGCCGACAAAGAGCGATTGTCCAGAATTGAGCAAGAACAAAAACTAGAGCAACTTACCCGCGAATTATCAGACGTCGAAACTCGCGCCAACAAACAAAAAGAAATGCTCTCGGGCAGTGACGAACAGTGGAGAAAGCACCACGCTGAAATAGAACAGCAAAAGCAACAATTGCAAGAGGCACTAGCGCAAGCTGAAACACAAAACCAATCGCTACAAAACAAACTTGAGGGTAAGCTTTCAGCCTTGCAAGAAGCCGAAACACAAGTTAACGAAACTCAAAGTGGCGAACATAAACTACAGCAAGAGCTTGAAAAGGCCAGAACACAAGCGGAAGATTTACAACGGAAAATCAGCGACCAAGAGCACAAAGAACAAAAACTCAATGAGCAGCTCATTGCCCAGCAACAAGCTTTAGAAAGCAAAGAATCTTCGATTGCCGACTTACATGGTCAACAACAAGCCTTAGCTGAAGAGCTTGCCGCTGTGCAAAAAGAGTATTCCGAGAGCAAAGCGACTTTGTCTGAGCAACACGATAGCCACAGCCATTTAAACGAACAAATGAGTGAGCTAGAGCAATCTTTACAACAAAGTAAGCAAGCCCTAGCCGACAAAGAAGCTGCACTGCAAGGTGCACAAAAAGAGCTAGAGGTGAGTAAAAACAAATTAGCCGAGCAAGAAAACGCCTTATTAAGCGCACACAAAGAAGCCTTAGAAATATCAAACCAAGAACAGAATGAAAACAGCACCAAGCGCCCAGATATTGAAAAGCTGCCAATGCCCGACAAACCCGCTGTATGGTTTGATTTATTGCCATACCTGCAGAGTCAACCCAATATGGCCTCGTTGCCAGTCGCATTAACTGAATTGATGGACGAACTGCAAAGCTTAATTGAAAAAACTGAAACAGCGCTCGAAACCAATGATATTCGCGCAATATTGTCAGGCTCAAAAGCTTTAGTTGCCCTGGCCGGCAAGATAAATTCTGATGCATTATCTTATTTAATGCAAAGCATTGAAAATGATTGCAACAACGGCATGGCCGACAATGTATCTATTAGGTGGCCAGCAACTAAGCAAGGTTTAGAGAAAACCTTACGTGTTGTATATTCGCATATGCATGCTTAAAGGCAGCTCATAGTAAAACCTAAACGAATACTTGCCAGTTAAATGGCGCTTAGTTTTTGAGTTTTTAATCCATATCACTCGCGAATAGCTATACTATTGATACATAATGTTATTCGCGAAATACTTATCCATGTTAGAGATTCAAGGTTTGCAGAAATCCTATACGGATGCAGACGAAACAAGAACCATCCTAAATGACGTTCGACTTAACATTGCCCGCGGCGAGAGTGTGAGTATTCAGGGAGCCTCGGGGTCTGGTAAATCTACCTTATTACACTTAATTGCGTCACTCGATAAACCCGACAGTGGTAAGCTTCTACTTAAAATCGAAGGCTTTGCGTCTGATGAGAAAGTTTCAGTTGATATTGCCACGCTCAACGAAAAACAAGCCGATGCTTATCGTCAACAACACATTGGGCTGATATTTCAAAAGTTTAATCTAATCGATTGCATAAGCATTGAAGACAATGTGTATTTGCCTGCCCGAATCAATGGCTCAATTGACAAGGCATATATTGAAGGTCTGATGGAAACTCTCGATATCAAACGACACAAGCGTAAATTACCTAACCAGTTGTCGGGCGGTGAGCAGCAGCGAGTCGCCATTGCTCGCGCCTTATCGCACAAACCCAAAATCCTTTTGGCAGACGAGCCCACCGGAAATTTAGATGGTAAAAACTCCGACATAGTCGGCAAACTATTGGTCGAGACTTGTGCTCAAAACAATACTACCCTTATTATGGTCACCCATAGCGAAAAGGTAGCCAAATTAACTCAGCGCCAGCTATCTATTGAAGATGGCAAGCTTATATGAAAAAGGGTTTTGCGCACCAAAGCCTTTTGTTCTTGAGTCTTTTATTCAAAAGCTATAAACATACAAAGTTTGGTGTAATGATGCTCATTGCCTCTCTTGTGGTGGCAGCAAGTGGCTTGTCGGCAGTGCTAGTTATTAATAACAGCGCCAAACAAAGTTACTCAGCAGGTAATACTCTATTAGTGCCAAATGTGAGTTATCAAGTCGTTGCCAATAACGCACAACACAAGATAACTAAACAAGATTATGCTTTATTAAGACGTTTAGGCTTCGATAGTTTGATAGCGGTAGCTAGAGCGCGCGCTCATGTTTTTCAATCCGCTACTGGGGTCGCTACCGGAGTCGATCAAACAGCGACAGAAAATACACAATCCAAATATATTCAAAAATCACAGCGCTCAGTGGACTTCACGGGTATAGACACGTTTGCCTTGATTGCTAATCAAGCGCTCTTGGGCACCGATAACAACTCGGCGAATAGAACCGCCAGCTCAAAAGTTGGCGAGGAATCGCAAAGTGCTGACCGCCTAATTGGCCTTTCATTTTCTAGGCCCATTGGCTTTGCTCACCCTCAGTTGCTCGAGCAGTTATTATCCTCTTCTGCGCAACAAGCATTGTTTGTAGAAATTAAAGAAACGCCATCACAAAACCAAGTAGGCTATCGAGCTTTACCCGAATTGCTTGCACTAGAAGATCCGTCTTTGGGCAACGATATTGTTATGGACATCGGTGTATTTTCACAAGTGTTTCCAAATAGCGATTTGGTGGCGCTATTATGGATTCAAGACGCTAGTTCACCCGACTTTGAACAACATAAACAGCACTTGGCAGACAACTTGCCTTCTCATTTGTCACTTGCCGCTCTGTCTAGCGCAGATGAACAAGGCGAACTTACGAAGAGTTTTCATTTAAACCTGCTCGCCATGGCTTTACTCATGTTTGTGGTGTGTTTGTTTATCGTGCTCAATGCAGTTAACTTGCTCATAAACTCAAGAATGTCGTGGCTAAAAGTATGTCGTCAATTAGGTATTGGGCGTAGTGTGCTTTTCAGCGTTCAGCTGCTTGAAGTGTCTATCATTACACTGTTGTCGGTTATAGTCGGGCTTTTTGTTGGCCTGCAGTTGGCGTTGTTAGCGTCCCCTAGTGTGCAGGCTACATTAGAGGGTTTATATAACCTACAAGTCGGCTATGGTCGAACATCAATATTCTCACTGTTTTTACAGGTGTTTGGTATTAGCTTATGCGGCACAATTGCTGCCGTTTTTATTCCTTTTCAGCAGGTGAACAAGCGCTTATCACAAACTCAGTCTAGTGCTTTTGGCAGCCTAAGCCAAAGCAGCGGTGTAGCCGGCTTTAAAAAGTCACTTCCTTTTTTATTAGCGGGCATTTTATTCGGGCTTGTCTCCCTTATATTGTTAAATCTGAGCACACAATTATGGCTACTGTTAGTTGCCGCGGCTTGCCTTATTCTAGCTGGCTGTTCGGCTTTGTTAATGTCTTATCCCATTGTTTTAAAATGGGTATACGCCGCTATTCCTAAGCACTTACATCTATTAAGAGTAAGCACACAGCGCAGCATCGTATTGTCGGGTAAAACTAAAATTGCTTGCTGCGCGTTTTTTATAGCAGCAACAAGCAATATAGGCATGAACTTAATGGTAGATAGCTTTAGGGGTGCAACGGTATCGTGGCTCGATTCGAGGTTAGCATCTGACTATTACCTTTATTATCGTGGTGACCAAGATATCATGCAGCTCAACAAAATTGAGCAAATCACTATTACACCGCGCTTAGAAAACCAAATTCAGTATAAAGACCAACGAGTCCAACAGTTTAGCTATCCAATCACTGAGCAGTTTAAACAGGCGATGGTATTTTATGAAGTGGATGATATTGAACAAACTTGGCAGGATTTTGAACAAGGTAGTGCCACACTTATAAACCAGCAGTTTGCCTTTCACTTTAATGTGACGATTGGTAATACCCTTAAGTTACCTCATCCAAGCACCGGTGTGCTTAGCGACTATGTAGTAAAGGGTATTATTTATGACTTTGGAAGCCCTAACAAACAAGTGCTTTTACCCGTTAGTGACTTTACTCAAGATAAGTCACGCAGTTCAATTTACGCAATTGAGGCTAACGAGCAGAGCATTATTGAGTTAAAAAATGCGCTCTTGAAACTAGGCATCGATCACGAAAACATACTGCTTAAAACCGAAGAGCTACTCGCCTTATCGATGAATGCGTTCGATAACACCTTTATCATCACAGACGGATTGAACATTGTTACATTGTTAGTTGCGGCGTTATCTCTAGCTTGTGCAATTATTGTGTTAATGGGCGATGTAAGACCGCAAAATATGTTGATTCGCAGTATGGGCGTATCTGCTTTTAAAACACAAGCGCTCACCTTGTTCCAGTACTTTTTGCTCTGCGCAGTTGCCCTAGCATTTGCGACACCTTTTGGTATTTTGCTGAGCCATGTACTTATCTTTGATATTAACTATCAAGCATTTCAGTGGACTTACCCTTTGCAGATATCTCCTCTAAAAATCGTTCAGATATATGGCGTGAGCTTGTTAGTAGTATTTATCGTTATTGTTGCGCCAATTGTAAGAGCCAGCCGCAAACCACTTATCGAGGATATACGATGGCTAAATTAAGTAAATTAGCTTTTTTGATAATCATAGTTGGTTTGTCTGCGTGGTTCATTTTAGTAAAAATGAGTGAAGGCAATCTAGCACAAAACGCAAGCACAAATGACCCTGCACCCACCGTATTTGGAAGAGGAATTTATGAACTAGATGACACGGGAACGACACTTGGTAAACAAGCCGACCCCAATTATCAAATAAGCCTTCCAAAAGACCATTTTGAGCATACCGACTTTGATATTGAATGGTGGTACTTAACTGCCAATCTAGAAGATGAAAACGGCAATAATTATGGTTTGCAATGGACATTGTTTAGGTTTCGAAACCCTTGGATAAACGGAGCAGATACTGGCTCAACAAATAAAGTAGTATCGACTTGGCATAACGACCAAGTGTATATGGCACATGCATCTGTGCACTCTATGCAAAACCACTGGTTTGCTGAAAAATTTGCCCGTGGTGGTATTGGTAATGCAGGTGGCACAAACGAAAAATTCGAACTCTTTATTGATGAGTGGCGGTGGCTTAATAAAAATGAAGATAAAGCAATGTTTCCCTCTGTTCTTGAATTTTCGGTGCCATTAATTGAAAGCCAGGAAGGTGAACAAGCTTCATCAACGGTGTTGAGTGTTGAACTAAACCTCACACAATCAGGCCCTTTCGTATTGCACGGTGAAAACGGATACAGCATAAAATCAGGCAACAAGCAGCATGCTTCGCACTATTACAGTGCGCCATTTATTAATATAGAAGGCACGTTTAACACAGCAGACAACACAGATGCTGAACCCATTCGGGTTAGCGGAAACGCGTGGTTTGACCAAGAATGGACCTCGCAATTGCTCGACACCTCTACAGCAGGTTGGGATTGGATGTCATTGCACTTTGATGACGGCTCAAAACTCATGGCTTTTAGAATGCGCTTAAACGACCAAGAAGACTATATGACAGGTTCATTTATTCAAGCCAATGGTGAACTTACCACGCTTTCGCCGAAAGACATTAGCTTAAAGCCTGTATCAATGTCGACCGTGAACAGCAAAACGCTTCCTCTTCAATGGCAGGTACAAATACCTGCTTTTAATATCGATATCACGGTGCAGCCCCTCAAACAGCAGCAGTGGAACCCAGCTCTCGTCTCATATTACGAGGGTATGGTAGCGATAACTGGCTCACACACAGGTAAAGGCTTTTTAGAGCTAACAGGTTATTAAACTTCATAATTAATTTTTAAGAAATATCTTCTTGGGTCCATTAAGAGGAGCCGTTTGTCACATCAAAAAACGACGAATCAACATCATTCGCCACGAAGAACCGTCTTTCCGCACCTATGTTGTCGCGTGTGCCTATTTTAATTGCACACAACAAAAAGCCCGCATCATGTGATACGGGCTTTTTTGTATTGGGAGTCTGGCGATGTGCTACTCTCGCATAGGGAAACCC
>CAZXTD010000041.1:0-2760 GCA_964643575.1 uncultured Glaciecola sp.
ACTCAATTCATAATACTTAGTATACGCACCTGCTCGCAAAAGCTGAAGCGGTATTGCTGTATTCCCATGTTGCAGTTAAGCGCGGTTGGAAGGTTTCGCTAAAGCCGACTTTTTTCATTACATAAGGGTTACCACGTGCTTCTTCATAACCTGAGCTGGTGTTAGCTTCACGCAGGCCCGAACCAATAATTTCGTCTTCGCTTAGCAAAAAGCCAACGTCAAATATCCAGTCTTGCCAAAAGATGGTGTCGTTAACCGCGATGGTTTTTGACTTACTAGTAGACACTAATGGGCCAGTTAAACCGCCTGCGTCAAATCCACGGGTTTGCACAGTAGCTCTGTAAACAGTGTTAGCGGGCGTTGGATCACCGTTACCTGCAACAATAGTGCCTTCGTCACGGTCTATACCGCCCCAATAGGCAATTGTTCCCCAACCATTCGATACTCTAAAGAGTTCTTCAGAGCCTTCTTCTTCTTGGTATCCAATGTGTAGTTCGTGAGTCGTATTGCCTAGCTCAAGAACATGGTCGAGTGACATTTCAAAGGTTTCACCAAGATAGCGATTGTCATTTATCGTTGAAGCAGCACCTACACCGCCAAGTGCTTCATTATTAATACCAAATGTAGAAATAAGTGGCGCTGCACCTGCATTATATGCATCAATGAGTGCTTGTTGAGCATCATTTTCTGCCGTACGCGTTTCTAAAGACGGTACCGAAAAGAAACCCTGGGAAGCTAAGTCATTGACGTTTAAAGAACCACCAGACTGACCTCTAAAACCAAGATCGTTAATAGGAAATGAACCTGCCGATTGAGTCGTGTCGGCGTAAGAAATATTGAAAGTGGTGTCGTCATTGATGAGCCAGGAGCCGTCAAATACAAATACTTCAAAGTCGTCGACTCCGTCTTCGGCAGTAGACACAGTATCATTTATACCAATACTTTGGTTAGTCGTAATTACCTCAGATGTACGATAGCTGGCATTGATTAAAATGTCTGCTGTTGGTGTCCAAGTGACTTTACCGAAGTATTCTTCGCGTTCGTTGGTAATGTCAGGCAGGTTGCCACGGGCGTTTGAGCCGCTTTCTCTAGAGTCATCACGGGTATAGTATGAACCATAGAAATATAGCTGTTCAGGAATAATTGGGCCGCCGATTCCGGCAGTAATAAAACCGATGTCGTCTTCGGTGCTTAAGCCGTCTTGGTCGTCAGCTTGCCACGAACCTTTTTGCAAACGATAAGTGATGTCACCCATCCATTTATCGGTACCTGACTTACTCTCGGTATTAAGTGTGACACCTGCGTTTCGGTTAAAACCAACGGCTCTTGCACCACCACGTTCAACAGATACATGCGCAATATCATGAGTTGACGGTGATGAAGCTAAAATACCAAACAAGGGTACTGACAAGTTTGCGCCATCAAATTTGTAGCCATTATCTTGCCCGCTAGCACCGGCACTTGGGCCACGCACGCTGTCGGAAGTGACTTGGACGCCCGGCATTAAGCGAATCAAAGAGCTGTACTCAACTGCCATAGGTAACTGGGCAAGCGTTTCTGCATTAAGTGAATTACCTAAAGCCGCATTAGTTGAGGTGGTTAACTTGCTGCCATAAACGGTGATGCGTTCAAGGTCGGCAGAACCAATTTGAATATTCAGTGGTGTTTTTTGCTCTAGAAACACAGAGACGTTAACCGTGCGTGTGTCTCCGCTTGGCGCGGTAAAGGTTACGTCATAGTTTCCTGGTGGTAGCAATTGTAGGCGATAATTACCGTTTGCTTTAGATTCAGCACTACGAGGCTTGGGTAGTACCGCACCTCTTGCCTCAATGGCGACATTTTCAAGTGGCGTGCCGTCGGGTCCGGTGACCTTACCAACAATTTCACCTACTTGTTGTGCAGATGCATTTGCAGCTAACAACAGCATAGCAACTGTTATCAACATAGCCGCGCTAAGTTTGCGTGTGAGTGCGTAATATAAATTTTTAGAAATGAAGCTAGCAGTCATAATATTGCTCCTCTAGACGTTTTAAACGAAGTGCGTGATCTATTCGCATTCAGCCTTTCATTTTTGTCTACAGTTTTAAGCAACGATGGTACCGTAACGTGTATTAACATGGTAGGTTCCTCTCGAGTAGAGTTTTATTAGAATTATGCTTGGCATCCCTTCCAATATTGAATATGTCTTTGTCCCAGTACTAATAAAGCAAAATTGGATTACAAAAGCAATCATATCTTGGTCTCAGGTGAGTATATGCTGAATAAGACGTGCTAGGTTGGTACTGTTAGGATAAAGAGGCAGAAGGCGCGATGGACGCAAAAAAAAGGATACCGTTAATTGGTATCCTTTTGTGTTTAAGCACTTATATTTAAATAAACTATACTTTAAAGCTACCAATCGACTCTTGTAGCTCTTCAGCGAGTCTGGCGACTTCGGCACTTGAATCTGAGGTCTGTTGCGCGCCAACGGTGGTTTGTTCGGCAATGCCAACGATGTTTTCAAGGCGTTCGCTTATTTCAGAAGACACGGTGTGTTGCTCACGAGCAGCTTGTTCTATACGGGTACTTACCTCATATGCTTTATGTACGGCGTCTGTAATAAGGTTAAGTGCTTCGCCTGCTGTTTCGGTTTGCTCAACACACACAACAGTTTGCTCTTTGCCCTGATTCATAACCGCAACCGCTTTTTCAGCACCCGCTTGAAGCACTTCAATCATTGAATTAATTTCTTGTGTTGATTCTTGAGTCCGGCTGGCCAAT
>CAZXTD010000041.1:2770-27835 GCA_964643575.1 uncultured Glaciecola sp.
GCTGTGTACGGCTCGCTAATGTGCGTACTTCGTCGGCTACAACAGCAAAGCCTCGCCCTTGCTCACCCGCACGCGCAGCTTCAATTGCAGCGTTCAATGCTAAGAGGTTAGTTTGGTCGGCGACGCCTCTGATAACATCTAGGATTCCGCCGATGCTGGCGCTGTCTTGATGCAACTTATTAATAACTTCAGCGGCTTGCTCAACGTCGTTGGCGAGCACCTGAATTGTCGATTTGTTCTTAGCGGATATAGCTTTTACTTTTTCGGCTTCAACATCAGCATGCTTAATTTCTTTAAGGGTGTCGTCTGCGTTAGCACTCACTAGCTCTGAGGTAGTATGCATTTCTGTGGTTGCAGCCGCAATTTGTGAAATCTGTGATTTTTGGTCTTCAATAGAAATCGTCGTTTGTGACGTAATGCGCGAGGTTTGATTACTGGCGGCAGCTAACTGGTCTGCGCGTTGATTGATGGTGTTAATAAGGTCTTTTAGATTATCAATCAATTGGTTACAGTTACGCGACAAAATGCCAAACTCATCATTTGAAGAGTCGTCGAGGCGATGAGTTAAGTCCCCAGAAGAAGCAATTTTTAAAAGCTTGTTCACTTCAGCGAGCGGTTTAACAATAGCCATAACACTCACGTAGGCAATACCACTTGCAAAAGCGACCGACACAATTACAGCCACGATGACTAACCAAGTACTCTGACTCATTGCCCCACTGACGGTATCTTTGATTGTTTTTGCTTTGTTGTCGGCGAGCGAGTTAAGCTGTATGAGCATTTCACTTGCCTCTACTATCTTCTCGTCTGAAAACTGAAGGTGACTCTCAGCGGCTTCTACAGCCTTTAGTTCGTTCAGTTTTGTGCTAATAATGCCATCAGAGCCTGTCAATGCACTATTAACTTCGCCCATTAGTTCAGATACATCGTCTAAGTATCCAGAGTCATCTTCACCATTTGCTGCTGCGATGATATCGGCAAGTCTTTCGTTTGATTTTGACAGTAGCACGCCAACGTCGTCTTTTCGCAAATTTGCACGCGCTAAAGACTCGGTTTTTAAATATTCGCTGGCCGATGATAATAGAGATAATAAACCGGATTCTAATTCGCCAGTCATTTCAGAAGCAGCTGACAAGTTTGCAGAGTCTGCAATTTCGTCTAAGTCAGTAAAGTCCAGCAGTAAAGAAGATGCATCATCGATATTTTCTTCTAGCTGGCTGAGCTTTTCGCTGAGCTCATTTCGAAAATCGACTGAAGAAATGTGAGATGCGAACATATCGTTTGTACTAGCAGAGAACTCAGCGTAAATACTATTAACCTGATCGACAGAACTCACTAGCTGCGGATCTTTACTTACCACACCTCTCAACTTGTCCATGGTCTCGCCAAAGTTAACGCGAGCTTCTTGATACTGACTTTGTTTTTCAGTAATGACGTCTTTTTCATCATTAACGAAACCTTCAAAGGTGAGGCGGCCCATGTTCAAGAACGAGGCTTTGAGATCTGAACTACCTGCTACTGTCGGCAAAGCGAGTGTGCTTAATTCCTGTGATGCACCACCAATGCGGTTCATGCTCCAGATTGAAGAAGCTCCGAGCGCGATCAATAAAAGGCTGATGACCACAAAGCCACCAATGACGCGCATTGCGACGGTTATTTTCATGCGAACTCCAAATAACGAGGTAATAAAAGTTTACGTTTCTATAGGAGTTATCGTCTGTATATCAGAATTCTTTACGCCTGATGGCGTATTATTTTTTGACTTTCGATGCAGTACAAAGACATTACATTGCCCCAAACAAAACCTGTATCTAAGGGAATAACGGTAGAGGGGATGCCAATAGTCTTAGGAAGCTTGCCCATTAACGATGCCCAATGTCCAAAAATAATCGTTTCTTTTGCTTTCGCTTTTTCGTTTTTGGCCAAAAACCAAGGTAACAAACCCGATGGCGCATTTTGGGGATGGCATTTTGTTGCAAAGTCTAGTGAGTTGTCGCTATGAACATAGCGCATGCGCGTGCAGGCATTGACAATAAAGCGATAGCGGTTTTCAGCTTTTAACGATTTGTCCCAACGGTTCGGCATGCTGCCATACATAGATGTAAGAAACTTTTTTGGGTTACCTGACTGCAATTCTTCTTGTATTTCATATGAAAGCTTTAAAGTTTTTTTGTGAGACCAAGCAGGGTATAAACCCGCATGGGTTATCAGTGTATTGGCTGCAGGACTTAAAGCCAATGGCTTTTGTAGTAGAAAATCGATGTAGCTTGAAAAATTTTTATGTTTAATGAGTTTTTCGAGCTTGTCTTGTGGTTTGGGTTTAGCAATGCCATGAGCAATGGCCATAAGATGTAAATCGTGATTACCTAACACAGTATCAAAATGCTCACCTAGGTCACTTAAATACTTCATGGTTTCATAACTTTCAGGGCCTCTTGCGATTAAATCGCCTACTGCCCATAGCTTGTCTTTGTTGGGATTAAACTTTGCTTTTTTAAGCACTTGGCGCAAACCACTGTAGCAACCCTGAATGTCACCAACGACGTAATTTTTCATGATTGTGGGAAGTACATGTTAATGATGTTTAGTGCAGGCTGTTTGGTACAGCGAGGCTAAATACAGGAATAGGTGCTTTAAATTCTGATTGGAGCACGGCACCGCTTTTGTTACACATATCTTCAGCGTTTCCAAAATTTGTATCTCGGGTAAACCGGTAATAACCTTCCATCGTGCCAACCTCAGTTTTAAGCATAGAAGCGCTAGTATATGAATAGGTTTGGTTTGGCTCAATAGTGGGTTGTTCGCCAATAACGCCATCACCTTGTACTTCAACTTTTTCGCCGTCACCATTTGTTATCAACCAATAACGACTCAGCAATTTAACAGGCTCAGCACTATTGTTAGTAATATCTACAGTATAACTAAACACAAATACTTGTGTATTTTTAGGTTTATCTTGTTTACCAAGATATTTGCTGGTGACTTTTATATTAACGGCTTGTGTCGTCATTTATCGCGTTCTCAAATACTGCGTTAGCGAGCCGAGCAAACTCCTCTAGGGTGAGTTTTTCAGCTCTTACTTCAGGGCTTATATCCAATGTAGTAATTTGTGACTCATCTAACAAGTTTTTTAAGCTATTGCGTATGGTTTTTCTGCGTTGGTTAAAAGCAGCGCTAACCACGGTTTGTAAACTGTCGACGCTTTTAAGCTCTACAATTGGTGTTTTATGCGGGACTAAACGCACAACGGCAGAGTCTACTTTTGGCGCGGGTTTAAACGCTGTTGGCGGCACCATAACAACAGGTATAGCGCTACAGTAATATTGCGCCATTACCGACAATCTGCCATATAGCTTGTCGCCGCTGCCAGCACATAAGCGTTTAACGACTTCGTTTTGCAGCATAAAGTGCATATCCTGAATGTGCTCACAAAACGAAAATAAATGAAACATCAGTGGTGTAGAAATATTATAAGGAAGGTTGCCAAACACTCGCAGCTTATTAGCGTCGTCTGGCTTGCTGCGCAAGCTTGCAAAATCAAACTTTAGAGCGTCTTGCTCCACTACATTCAGCTTATCTTGAATAAATGGATGGGAGCGCAAGCGCTGGGCTAAGTCTCGGTCTAATTCTACAACGGTGAATTTATCAACAAGTTCGGCTACGGGTTCGGTTAATGCCCCAAGCCCAGGGCCTATCTCGATAAGGTTTTGGCCTTTTTGCGGATTAATAGCGCTGACGATTTTGTCGATAACATAATCATCAAACAAAAAGTTTTGACCAAAACGTTTGCGAGCGGTATGCCCTAAATGTTTATTGCTCATGTAACTCGCTTTATTTGTACTGCAATTGAGTGATTATAAAGCTTTATTGCTACTTTAATCTAGCTAACTTTATGGCTTTATTGAGTGCACGGCGCATGCTGCCAGCATCAGCTTCGCCTTTTCCTGCTAAGTCGGTGGCTGTGCCATGATCGACTGATGTTCTGATAAACGGCAAACCCAGCGTGATGTTTACCGAGTTGCCAAAGCCTTTGAATTTTAAAACAGGCAAGCCTTGGTCGTGATACATCGCAAGCACAGCGTCTGCTTGGTCAAGATATTTTGGTTGGAATATAGTGTCGGCAGGCAATGGGCCAACCAAGTTCATGCCCCTTTCACGAAGTGCATCTAGCGCTGGCGTTATAGTTAAGATTTCTTCATTACCTAAATGGCCGTCTTCACCAGCATGAGGATTAAGGCCGCAGACATAAATAACCGGCTCAGCAATGCCAAATTTTTGTTTAAGGTCTGCATGCATGATGCTGATGACTTTATCTATTCGTTCAGGAGTAATGGCTTTGCTTACATAGGCTAAAGGAATATGAGTGGTTGCTAAACACACTCGCAGGCCGTCGGTGGCTAGCATCATCACAACATCTGAAACGCCAGCCTGCTGAGCAAAGTATTCGGTATGGCCGCTAAACGATATGCCAGCCTTGTTTATAATGCCTTTGTGCACGGGGCCCGTCACCACGGCATCAAAGTCACCTTGCATGTTTGCTTCGCAAGCTAGGCGCAAGGTATCGACCACGTAGTGACCATTTTCGCTATCTAACTCTCCTGTTATGACAGGTACTGCACACGGAACGTGATTAACAATTATCTGTCCGGGCTGCTGAACGTAATTCATGCCGGCACTAAACGGGATTATTTCGACAGTTTTGCCCAGCTCCGTCGCCCTGGCTTTTATCAGGTCTGCGTCTGCAAATATAACAAGCTGAGCATCCCATTTTTGGTCGGCTAGCAAAACAATAAGGTCAGGGCCAATACCCGCCGGTTCGCCTGGGGTAACCGCCAATTTAATCAATTTGTCACTCATCTGTTATTGCTCGTCCATTTAAATCGTGTTTACCGCGTGT
Organism: uncultured Glaciecola sp.; assembly: GCA_964643575.1. Taxonomy (GTDB): domain Bacteria; phylum Pseudomonadota; class Gammaproteobacteria; order Enterobacterales; family Alteromonadaceae; genus Glaciecola. The sequence continues at coordinate 7,668 of CAZXTD010000041.1, forward strand.
TGGGCTTTTTACGTATATCAAGCCGTTAAGCCCAACTTTATGTAAACCTTACATTCTTAGGCGTTTTCGTCTAGCACTTCAATATAAGCTTGGTCGCGCATTTCTCTGAGCCATGCGTCTGTTTCTTCCTGGAATTTACGGTTATAAATTAACTGATAAGCCTTGTCTTCCTTACGTTTTTCAGTTGCATCGTCGATTCTGCGGTCGATTAACTGAATCAAGTGCCAGCCATGAACTGTTCTGATAGGCTCACTAAATTCATCTTTTTCTAAGGTGGCTAATGACTCTTTAAATTCAGGAACGTAGATATTAGGGTCGTTCCAACCAAGCTCACCGCCACGTAGGGCCGAGCCTGGGTCTTCAGAATATTCTTTTGCGAGTACTTCAAATTCAGCTTCGCCTTCAATAATGTCGGCTTTAAATTGAGTCAGCATTTCTTTGGCTTTCGCGTCGCTTAATATAATTGATGGCTTTATGAGTATGTGACGTGCGTTAACTTCTTCCACTTCAACAATTTCAACACCACGCGTATCCGCGATTTTAAGAATGTGAAAACCGGCACCACTTCTAATTGGGCCAATTATTTCGTCTTTCTTTTTACCTTCAACAACTTCAGCAAAAAGAGTTGGCATTGAGTTGATGTTCATCCACCCCATGTCACCGCCTTCAAGCGCTTTTGCGCCAGATGACGCTGCAATAGCAATACGCGCAAAGTCAGAGCCGCTATTTAATAGCTCTAACACTTTCTCGGCGCGGTCTCTTGCTTCGGTAACTTGTTCTTCGGTAGCGCTGCTCGGAATGTCCACTAGTATGTGGCCAAGCTTGTATTCAGCTTGGTTTGCGCCTTGTTCGTTCATTAAGCTTAGTAGCGTGTCTATTTCTTGCTCAGTGATATACACGCGGCGGCGCACGTTGGCGCGGCGAACTTCACCTGTTACGAGTTCTTTTCTGACTTGCTCTCTGTAAACTTCGTAGGCGAGACCTTCTTTGCTAAGCTCGCGACGAAACTCTGCCATTTCTAAACCTTGCTGCTGAGCAATGTTTGCAATAGTTTGTTCTAGCTGCGGGTCACTAATTTGAATACCCATACGCTCTGCCATTTGTGCTTGCAGGTTTTCGAGAATAAGGCGCTCTATGGCTTGGCGACGCAGTGCAGCGTCAGAGGGAAGTGTTTGACCACTGGTAACAGCGTTGGCTTTTACATTTTCGACAAGCTCGTTAATTTCGCTTTCAAGCACCACACCTTGGTCAACAATTACTGACACTCGGTCAAGTAGTTCTCTTGCTTGCGCGCTGTTAGGCATCAGGTTACTGGTCATGATTAAAGCACAGGTGCTTAAGGCCAATACTAATTTTTTCATAGATAGTCTACTTCTTTACGTTTCTTTTCACAGAGCGTTTACGTGCTCAAAGATTGATTTTACTTAAGCCGTAGCGCTTTAGTTTAAAACAAAGGGTTGTTTGTAACCAAACAGCCCTTGGCTCAGCATATCAACTTTGCGACGCTTGCTGCCCATTCCTTTAAATACAAATTGTAACGCAATTCCAGAATCAAATTCATCTAAATCACGCACACCGTTATTGTTAAATCGTGTTGCCAAGTTTCTACGTGCAGTGAGTCGTAATGCCCAGCAACAACTTTCGTACTCAATCCCAATGAAGCTTTCGATACTGCGTGAGCGTTCTAAGTCTCGATAGTATCGCCCAACCCAATGCCAATTCTTGGCTAAGGGCCAACTAATCGACACACCAACTTGGTCTATTTTTTCGTCAGATAGTTCGCGGATGTATCGATGGTTAAACTGAACAAGCTTATCTTCGCTGATGCGATATTCAGTCGAAAAACTGCTTCTTTCTACTTGATTCGACTGATTACCAATTTGTATATCAGAGTGTAAAAACCAATATTGGTTCACTCGCCAATCTAATTCGGCTGCAATTGATGAGCGATCGCCTGAACGCCTACTGTCAATGAGTTCAGATTCATCTACGTAAACAATTTGTCCGATGCTGGCCACGAGTATTTCTTGGTTATTTTCATCGATAAGTCTTGAGCTAACACCCATGGTAAACTGATTATTATCGTTTATTCTGTCAAGCCCCGTAAACTCTTGCCCTCTAAACAAATTACTGAAGTTGGTTAACAAAGCGGTCGAGTCGTATAACCCAATGTTACTTTGGTCTTCAAAGCTCGTATACAAGTATTGCAGTTTTGGTTCGACGGTGAGTAAATACTCGTTGCCAAACACGTTTTGGCCTTTTTCAAAAATGAGTGAGCCGTATAATCTTCCTTGCCCGAGTGTACGAGTCACTTTTTCGTCGAGCGGTGACGATTGAAGGGCGCTATTTTCGCCTTTTAGGTCTTGTTCGTAGTGGGTATGTAATATGCTAGCTTGCGCTAGCAGTTCGCCCCATGCGCGCTGATAAGGGACACTGATCGACGGTTCAACGTGAAACCGCAAGGCATCGGGAGAATCAATATCATCATTTTCAAAGTAAGCTGCTTCTGACTTAACATCAAAGTTGACGAATTCACTGAGCTTGGTAGTGTAATTCAACTTCGCTTCAGGCAGCGCTCGGTAGTTGTTCGCGACTTGTCCGATGGTAGTAAAGTCTCGAATGAATATTGAAAAATCAAGGTCATCCGACACATAGTCGGCACCAAGCTGACGATACAAATGCGTATCGGCTTGGTTATAGTACTCAGAGCCTAAGTCGATTATGTAGTTGTCGTCACTTATATCACTAATATCAGCGCTTAAAGACCAGCTATCGCTAATTTTACCGCGATGCGTATAACGGTAAAAGTAGCGCTTTTTCTCTTCGCTACGGTCGGTATCATTGGGCAGATACTCTAGCTGAACCTCGCCAGCATGATTGCTAAATAAATATCTGAATTCAGATTTTAGTTGTAGGCCTCGGTTGGTCATCCAGCGTGTGGATATTGTTGCGTCTAAGTTGGGCGCTATATTCCAATAAAAGGGTTGTTCGTATTCAACACCCGTTGTAGAGCTACTGCCAAACTGCGGGAACAAAAATCCCGTTTGTCGTTCGGTAGTAATTGGGAAGGCAAAATACGGTAAATAAAATACGGGTACGCCGCCCACATAAAAGCGAGTATTGTATGCTTGGCCAAAAGGCACGTCTTTTTTGATGCTAATTTCGGACGCTTGAATTTTCCAATCTTCTGAACCGAGTGGGCAAGTCGTAAACGAAACATCCTCTAAAGTCACACCACGCTCTTGGGAAATAGATAGCAAGTCGGCGCCGCCGCGGCCGTTAATGCCGGTTATTTTGTAATCGGTTTCTTGCATTTGCAATAGACGTAAGGTGCTGTTTACCTCTACCGATTCGCTGTTAACCTGCAAGAGTTCGTCGGTGTATTGCACGTCTCCGGAGGCTTTGATTTCGTTGCCGTTATCTAAAATGTTTGCGCTGTCGGCGGTAATAATTGAATCGCTGCTGGTAATCGATACACTGCCTTCGAACACGGCTAGCTCGTCTCTGACTACAAGCGCCGATTCTGAATCGATAATATAATTGCCTGGGGCTATTTGGGGTTGTTCAAAGTTAAAGCGTTCTACTTTGCAGCGTGGATCCGGCAATAGTGGGTTTACGATTTGTTGAACGTTTGTCTCATCAGGTGTTTTTACGGGTGCATTTTGTGTTTGTGCTGAGCTGTTTTGAGCCAGACTGAAAGACGCGAGACACGCTAATAGACAATTGCTAAATGAATTTATTCTGGGCCACAGGTTACGCTGGCGTTGGCCAAGCCTGTGTTGGTGTGGCTGAAAAGCACAGCCTTTGTTAAATTTACCCATTAATCGATGTGTACCGCACTAAATTTAAAACATGGTATTGCGCTTATTATGCGCATTTATATTTATTGTTCGACAGTCCTTTTCGAAAATGGTTTTATTTAACTCAAAACCTAACAACCCTACGATTTTAAAGGTTTACTGCACAATTACCACTTAAATACTGTAAAAAAACAAAAAACATCGAATTTATGTTAATTTTGGCCTCAAATATAAGATACCTTTAATCTCTAGTGGACTAGCGCTACACTAGGTTTAACAATAAGCAAGTACGGTTAATATGAACATTTTCGGTAAAATAATTGGCGCAATCATAGGCTTAGCGCTTCTTAAGCTCCCTGGTGCGTTTATTGGTCTCATTGTTGGACACCTGTTTGATGTCGGCTACGCAAAGGACTTCTCTCAAAAAGGGGGCTTTGCTCGCTTTTTTAGCAATAAAGTTGATTTAAAGCGCCAAGCAGTGTTTTTTCATGCTTTGTTTTCTGCGCTTGGTCACATTTGTAAAGCCGATGGTAAAGTCACGCCTGAAGAAATTAGAATTGCCTCTACTCTAATGGACAATATGCAGCTAACGGGCGACACTCGCAAAGAAGCTCAGCAAGCGTTTAGAGACGGCAAAGCTAAAGACTTTCCACTTATCGACATGTTAAAAGACTTTAAAGCCTATTGTCATGGGCGCCGCGATGTATTGCAGGTGTTTTTGGAAATTTTGATTAGTGCGGCTTGTGCCGACGGTCGTATTACTAAACCTGAGTTGGTGATTTTGGAGAAAGTCGCTGCAAGCTTGGGATTTGGTCGTAACGATTTGCATTTTTTGATATCCACTTACGAGGCTGAACAACGCTTTAGAGGCGGTAAGCGCTCAAATCAAGAACAGCGTAGTCAACAGCGTCAGCGACAATACCAATCTTACTCAGGTCAGCAGTCTTTGGCTGACGCTTATAAAATTTTAGGTGTAGGCGATAGCGACGACAACACTACCGTTAAACGTGCTTATAAAAAACAAATGTCTTTGCATCATCCAGACAAGCTTATTGCAAAAGGTTTGCCTGAACAGGCGCTTGAATTGGCTAAAACGAAAACGCAGGATATTCAGGCGGCTTACGAACTCATCAAAGAGAAACGTGGGCTATAGTGGTTGGCTTGGGACTAGTGGTTGTTTGTCGTAGAAAAACCTTCGGCGGGGTTATGCGTACGAGAACAGGCCGTTAAAAAGGCGCTCGAGCCATCCATGGGCGCTTGGCTAACGGCGTCCTGCCGTTAGACACTTTTTAACGGCCTGTTCTCTCCCGCTTTATAACCCCGCCGAAGATTTTTCTACTAAATTTGTGTTTGCATTGGAATCTGTTGTTATTTTGCGGTTGCTTTGCAGTGATTGTATGGGGATTGATGAAAAATCAGAAGGGTAAAGATCTTGATAAGCAGGTTTTGTCTGTTGGCAATGGTGAGTTAATCGATGATTTTGTGAACATGCTTTGGATTGAGCGTGGGTTGAGTGAGAATACGATTAGTGCTTACAAAAGCGATTTGACCAAGTTTGCTTTGTTTATGGAAAAGTATTTTGATTTCTTGTCGCTTTTGGAGGTGACGACTTCACATGTGCAGGCTTATTTGGCGGTGCGCTTGGATAGAAAATTGAGCCAACGCTCTACTGCTCGGATGTTAAGTAGTTCGCGGGCGTTTTATGTGTATTTGGTGTCGAATAAGCGTATTAATAAAAACCCGATTGCCGATATTAGTAATCCTAAGTTGCCCCAGTATTTGCCAAGTACACTGACCGAAAAACAGGTAGACGATTTGCTGGCTGCGCCTGATAGTGACGACCCTATTCAGCAGCGGGATAAGGCAATGCTTGAGCTTTTGTATGCCACGGGTATTCGGGTGAGTGAGTTAGTTAACTTGCAAATGAGTGAACTGGGAATGCTACAAGGCGTCATTAGGGTTACCGGTAAAGGCGGGAAGGAACGCTTGGTGCCAATGGGAGAAGCGGCGCTTGATTGTTTGGCAGATTATCTTAAACGCGGGCGGCCTGAGTTGTTGACTCGACCGAGTAATACGGTGTTTCCGAGTAAACGAGGGCGCACTATGACGCGGCAAACATTTTGGCACCGTATAAAGCATTATGCGCTGGTGGCGGGTATAAAGGTGCAATTGTCGCCGCATACTTTACGCCACGCTTTTGCTACGCATTTGTTGAATCATGGTGCAGACTTGCGAGTAGTGCAGATGTTATTAGGGCACTCTGACTTATCAACAACGCAAATTTATACCCATGTAGCAACGCAAAGATTGCAATCTTTGGTCGAAAAGCATCATCCTAGAGGGTAAACTACACTTATTGCAACATCATGCCGTTAACGACTAAGCTTAAGAGCTTTTTTAGGTTTGTTTGCGTACAACTGATACATAAGTAAATAATTTAAAATAATTGAAGTAAAAAAGCAGATTGTACGGTCTTGTAACTGGATAATATTTTTTGGACGTAATTAAATGAATGTAAATCGAATGATGACTAAGACGTTTGCTGCTGCAACTGGGCTTTTGCTTATTATTGCAGGCGGATTAACGAGCGCCATCGCGCAAGACAACGACGACGAGCTTAAAGCGACAATAGCGCAAAAGCTACGATTACAAGTGGATGCAATTGCTGATTCTCCTGTTCCTGGTTTGCGTCAAATTTATACTGACCAAGGCATGTTTTATGTGAGTGATAACGGCGAGTATTTTATGCAAGCTCGTGTTTTTAATATCAAAGATGGCATCGTGGACGAAACTGACCTTGCGCTTAAAGAGCTAAGACTCGAGGGCGTTAAGCGTTTTGCTGATTCTGCCATCGAATTTACTGCTGACAAAGAAAAATATGTCATTAATGTGTTTACCGATGCAACGTGTGGTTATTGCCGTAAATTGCACAATGAAATCGACCAATACAATGAGCTTGGTATCACTGTTCGTTATTTGGCTTGGCCGCGTGCAGGTATTAACAGCCAAGTTTATAAAGATACTGTGTCGATTTGGTGTTCTGAAGACCAACAACAAGCCATTACCGATGCTAAAGCGGGTAAGCAAGTTGCTAGTGCTAGTTGTGAAAACGAAGTGGCAGAGCAATTTAAATTTGGTCGCCAAGTAGGCGTTAATGGTACGCCTAATATTATCTTACCCGATGGGTCTGTTGTGCCGGGTTATCAGCCTGCGCAAGCCCTAGCTGAAGCTTTAAACGCAGCGAGCAGCTAAGTCGCAGATACTTTATGTATATTGTGAAGGCATGAACGTAATGTTCAGGCTTCTTTTATTGCCCGCACCACAAAACGCTGTTTAGGGTTTGGGTCGATGGAATTAAAGGGATAACACGTAATTAGCGTGAGCGCATTAGCGTCTAGACTTTCCATTACGGCAACTTCGGTATCGTCCACAATCATCTTTTCTGCTACTCGGTAGTGAATGCGCACACCATCCTTTTCTATCTGAATCAGCTCTCCTAGTTCTACGTCTTTTAGTTTTTCAAAATGGGTGTCTCTGTGGCCCACAATGACGCTATTGCCATAGGTGCCTGGTTTTGCTGTATGGCTCACGTGCGTCGGGCCAAAGGCTAGGTTGCGCATACTTGCATCTGCAAGGATATAGTCAGCATTTTGCTTAATAATCAGTTTTGCCATTACTACAGTGTCGGCCCATGGCCAGGGTTTTTGGGGCTCGTTGGTATCGAGCTGCTTTTGGTAGGCTCTGGCAATGAGAAGTTGCGCGACTTGTGCTTTACTTTGTATGTAGCCTGCGCTTGAAATTAAAATAAGGCCAATGGCTAGGCAAGCATAGGTCGCCCAGCGTAATACATCTGAAAGGGTTGCTGCATCGGGGTCTTTAAATGCTTTAATGTACATTGTTATTTTACCCCCTTAAAAACTACATGCATATTTATTGCGACTTTGTAAAAACCGCAATAAAAGTAGACCTGTGCCGAGCAGTATGCTGCCAATAAGAGCAAGCAAACCAGATGCCGTTGCTGTTTGTGGTAATTGTGCCTGAGCATACTGGCGCAAATGAGGGTTTTTGTTTTGTGCAGCCATTTGCATCATTTGCTCAGGCGTTTTTTCTTCGATAGCGATTAAGCTGGTGTATTTGCTGACCAAGTGGTGCGACAAAGCGACTTCGGTAATGGCGTCTTCTACATTTTGCTTTAAGGTTTTAAAACCTTCGGTGTGCAGGGCGCGCATATTAAGCTGTTGGTGCAAATCCTTAATTTTTAAGCGTGCCCAATACTTGTGAATACCTTGTTCTTTGTCTGCGCTTTGGGCAGGCAGTTGGCTCGACCACTTTCTTTTTTTGAGTTTACCATTGGCCGTGGGTGATAAATATTCACCTGAAATAGCAAAAGATGGGCTGAATTTTGAGGGAGCTTGGTTTGTATTGAGCTCAATTTTCTGTCGATAAGTAATGACTAAGGGCTCGTCTGCGTATAGGTCGGGGAGTTTGCTTGGGTATACTTCAAAGCCAAAGGCTTGTTTCAGATCTTTTATGTTTAACTGTAAGTTGGTTAGCGCTGGCTTTTTTAGTTTATCGAGTAAGCGCGCCATTTTGGGTTTAACTTTGCTTGTGTCGCCTATAAAAGTAAACGTGCCTTTGCCTGCGCTTGCTGCTTCTGTCATAAAGTGAGCATTGGGCGCGCTGCCAATGCCAACTGTGAATAATCGGTAGTCGCCGAGGCCTTGATATATTGTGCGCATGAGTTCGTCTTCGTTGCCTACGCTACCGTCGGTAATAAATAGTATTTGGTTAAGGTAGTCGGTGCCATTATTGACCGCACTTTCATCTAGAAGGCTCGCTTCGGTCACCTCTGGTATGGAAAATGCCATATCCAATGCCTTTTTGATTTCGGTACCGCCGTTGGCTTCCAGTCCGTATATAAAGGTGAGAGCTTCATTTTTTGCATTTTGCGACGCTTTTTGACTTTGCGACCACATACGAGTTGCGTTTGAGCTAAACGCCACTAAATTGAAAAAATCATCTTCTTTTAAGTCGTTTATCGCCAGCGCTAGCGCTTGTTTCGCTTGTTCGATTGATTCACCCACCATAGAGCCAGATACATCCAGCACAAAAACTAAATTGCGATTGACGTCTAATTGGTCAGCAGAGGGCGGCATAAGGGTAATCAAACCGTATTCATATTCGTCAGACGGATAGGTGAAATGTGATGCCTGTATGCTATAAGCGGTTTGCATTTGCCAGTTAAGTACAAAGTCTTTGTTTGCGGGTTGCTGAGTATCGAGGCTAACTTCGTATTGGGTTGAATAGGTGTTAGTCACTTTTATCGGGTGGTGCTCGCTCGTAATGTGTTGTACTGGCAAACCTGTATTTAAACTAATGTTGATAGTGGTTTTTGCAGCTAGTTTGCCGCTTGCTTCTGATGGCATTACCTCAGCTTGTTGGTCTTTGTTGTCAAAGCCTAAACTTGCGCGAGTAAAGGTGGCTGGTTCGTTATTCTGTAAAGTGTTCTCTGCGTTTATATCGTTTACTTCCAAATTGGTATGCTTTGGTGAGTAACGCGGCGTGATACTTAAGGGTAAACGCAAAGAGTATCTATGTTTGTCTTGCACAATAAACTGCTGATATTCGATTGTGACACTCAATTCTGAATTAGGCGGTATATTCGCAATCTGATTGCTGAACATGTTGGGACGAATTTGCGCCACTAGCGAGGCTTTTTTGCCTTGTGCTTTAGCTTGTGTAAACATCTGTTTCGCTATCGCTTTGCGTTTAATTTGACCTTCGATTTTACGGTTTCCGACTGTCATTAGCAGATGGTCGACAGCGGCGTCTTGCGGTAAGGGAAATACATAGATGCCCGAGCGCATGTGTTCACTGGTATTTTTAAACACTTGTGTTAGGCGAGTGCGCGCAATCGGGCCAGTAACTCGAATATCGGCATGAGTGCTAAGTAGGTTTGCAGCGCTGTATTGCGGCATTTTCTTGATAGAGTTGGTTTGGTTGGCTTCAGAATTCGCTGCATCAGCATTTTGAAAAGGGTTGGCAGTGCTTTCAATGAAGTAAAAACTGCCGCTTTCAGTTTGATAGATATTGGTAATAGGTTCTTGAAGTTGATTTTGCGCGTTAGTTTGCTTGTTACTATCTTGATTGTTATGAGGCGTTGTAGAGAGCGTTAGTGATGTTGATGTGCCATATGCATCAGCGCCCGCAGGCAGATTGGGTGTGGTTTGTACATTAAGGTGAGCGCTAGTTTGGGTTTGCGTTAGCACTAAACTGACGATCCCAAAGGCGGCAATAATGATGATTATTTTTTGTAATTTAGTCACGGTCAGGCCTTTAAAGCAGTAATAGCCACCCAGGGCGCCAATAGGCATTTATTTGGGTGGCAAAATGGAGTGATAAGCTTAGTGTCTTGACTAGTTTGAAGCCGTCATTTGCTGTTTTGGCGTTAACAAGCTTATGTTGACGCGTCTTGAAAAGAATAGGTCTTCGGTACTTGCACCTTGCGTAGCATTTGCGTTGTTGCCATCAAGTGGTGCGGCTGTTAACGCGCTATCGCTTGGCAATACTTCTTCACCTTTAGCTACAATTTTAATTTGCGAGGCTGCCACGTTTTGTTTTGATAAATAATCAGCAACGGCGTCTGCACGCTGTTTTGATAGAGCTTGGTTGTAGTCAGAATCACCGCGCTGGTCTGCAAACCCCGTTAGTTTAATTGTTAGCTGTGGGTAAGTGCTTAAGATATTCGCTAGGCTGTCTAGCTGGTTTTTGTAGGTTTCGGCAATGCTAAAAGAGGCTGTTTTAAACTGCAGATTTGTCTCAAAATGGCTAAGGTCGTTTAACCAGCTCTCGTTAGACTCTTCCTCATAGGTGACTAGCTGCAACATTTGTTGTTCTTGCAATGTTTGTAACTCATTTTGTAATGCCACTACACTCTGTTTTTGTTGGTCAAGGCTGTAATTAGCTTGTGCAAGTTGTTCGCTAGTAAGTTCTAGTTTAGCTTCGTCATTAACGTCGTCTGCGATAAATAGGCCAAAAATGCCGCCAACAATTGCACCTGCGGGGCCAGCAACTAAAGCACCTGCAACCGCACCCGATCCAAAACCAATAAGTTCATTCTGGTGTTTGTCATCCGCAAGTTCAGCTTCGTTTGTTTTGGCATTGGCAATTTGAGTGCCGCTAAGGCCTAAAGTAAATGCAATTGAAGTCGCGATAATTAATTTTTTCATTTTGTTTTCCTTACTTTTTAAGTAAAAGTGATTAGTTGTGTTTATTAAACGCTTAAGCCCAGAGTGCTCTGCTGCTTGCTTGAGATATATTAAACACCTGCAAAAGGGCAATTTAGGGGAGCAAAAATGGCAATGTGGAGGTCAAATGTGGCAGAAAAATGGAAATTGTCCTCAGGCGCTTTTTATCTGCGCAGAATTAACAGATACTTGTGCCTAGCACTTAATTAGGCCCTGTTGATAAAAGTGGCCGCCAACGAGATTTAGTTGTTTATGCAAAAGAACATTGCACTAATAGAAGACGAACAAGCCTTGCGCGAAAACTATGTCGCGGCCTTAACCCGACAAGGTTATAAGGTGCAGGCGTATTCAGATAGAGGTTCTGCCGAAGCTGCCTTTGTTGAAGCCTTGCCCGACCTTGCCATTATCGATATTGGCTTGGGCGAAGATATAGACGGCGGGTTTACGCTATGTCAGCAGCTTCGCGTTAAGTCGACGACTTTGCCTATTGTTTTTCTTACTGCCCGCGATAACGACTACGACACTATTTGTGGCCTGCGCATGGGAGCAGATGATTACTTAACTAAAGACATAAGTTTGCCGCATTTGTTAGCGCGCATTTCAGCATTATTTAGGCGCACCGAGCTACTACAGCAGCCACAACAACAAAGCGACCTTATTAAAACCGGCGATTTGGTCATGGATACTAATCGCATGCTTGTGACTTGGAAGGGCCAAGCAGTTGAGCTAACCGTGACTGAGTTTTGGATGTTACACGCTGTCGCTAAGCATTCTGGGCACGTTAAGAGCCGTCAACAACTCATGGACGAATCTAAAATGGTGGTAGATGACACCACTATTACTTCGCATATTAAGCGTATTCGCAAAAAATTTATGCAGCTCGATGCCGATTTTGACTGTGTAGAAACGGTCTACGGTATGGGCTATCGCTGGAAACAATCTGCATGAAGCGATTGAGCATTGGTATTCGGGCCAAGTTATTAATTTTCGCATCATTTTTATTGGTCATTCCTTACATGAGTTACCAATATGTTTGGCAGCTAGAAACTTACCTAAGAATTGGCCAAGAGCAAACGCTTGTTGGCACGGCGCGCGCAGTCGCCACTGCCTTGCACGAGCGCCCAGCCTTGTTTGATAATCAGTCTGCTTTTTTATCGAATATTACGCCAGGTACCGACTTATACGCCTACCGAATTCAATACCCCATTAAACTCGATGGCGATTTAAGTGATTGGCAAGACTACCAAGACAAAATGCTCACCTATGGGCCTGCAAATTTAGTTGAGCAGTCTTTAGTTTATAACCCTTCAAGCTTGTCTTTTAGGCATATGGTTGGGCAGTACGATAAGTTTTTGTATGCAATGTTTGAAGTGACCGACAATCAAGTGGTCATGCGCGGCGAAAACAGCCTGCGGGTAGACCGTAATGACTTTGTGCAAATAGCCTTGATAAATTCCATCGGTGAGTTTGAACGCTACATTATTTCGCCTTATGAAGCGGGCTGGGTGAATGCCTATAAACTTGATACTAGCAGTGATTCAATAAAACCTGTTGATCTTGAAACTCGAATACAAGGGCAATGGGAGTTAAGTGAAGATGGATACACCTTAGAATTGCGTTTTCCTTTATCGATGCTGTCGAGCAAAATAGCCTTTGCAGTAGGCGATGTAGACAACCAGCAAACACGGCGTCTAAATTACGTCATGGGTACCGCTAATCCTACTCAGTCAGAGTCATTGGGGACAGTACTTGTGCCATCTCCAGAAATAGAGAGCATTATTGATGGGCTTAAATATTCCAGTGCTCGTGTTTGGGTGGTAGACAAACACATGCGCGTGTTGGCTCGCTCTGGGAATATTCAAGAGGCACAAGGCTTAGGCGCTAAAATTGCGGCTAACCAAGCGCAGGCAAGGCAGCAATATCATCAAAAAGAAAATAAAATATGGCAGTATTTAGAACAAGAGATCTTATTACCCCTATATTATAAGATACTCACCAAGCCACCCGAAGATTTTATTGATGACTTAGCCGATGCTTTTGCATTGCAAGGGCGCGACATTGCAGACGCACTTGATGGTTCACCCAGCACACTATGGCGCTTGAGTTCTGACAACAAAGCGGTCATTTTGTCTGCCGCACATCCGATTTTTATCGATAATCAAGTCATGGGTGCTGTAGTCGTCGAACAGACCACTCACGGTATTCGGTCTTTAAGAAACCAAGCGCTAGAAAAGCAATTTCACTTTATTCTTGCCGTGATTTTAGTCGCTACGTTCAGTTTGTTTTTGTTTGCAACGCGTATTTCAAGCCGTATTCGCAAACTGCGTGACCAAACAGAGTCGGCTATTGATATTAACGGCAAGATTGTGGGCAACGTGACAGCCACTAAATCGGGTGATGAAATAGGGGACTTGTCACGCTCGTTTAGTCAAGTGTTGACTAAATTATCGCAGTATAATCAATATCTTGAGAACATGGCTTCGCGTTTGTCACACGAGCTGCGTACCCCAGTTGCAGTGGTAAACTCTTCATTGGACAACTTGCAAATGAGCACTGATGAAAACGACCGCCAAGAATATATAGATAGGGCTAAACAGGGTATTACGCGTTTAAGCAAAATTCTCAACAGCATGAGTGAGGCGACACGACTAGAGCAGGCCATCAGTAATAACGAAGCAGAAGATTTTGATTTAGTGAAAGTAGTACCGGGTTGCGTAGAAGGCTACAAAATGATGTATGCCAATCAAGCGGCAGAACTTAAGGACAAGGGCACAAAGCTAACAAACGCAGTACCAGAAATTGAGCTAGACGTTCAAGTGGAGAAAGCAAAGATTAAAGGCTCTCCTGAGATGTTTGCGCAAATGCTTGATAAAGTAGTGACCAACGCGGTGGAGTTTAAGAGCAATAACACACCTGTGCGCATTAGGTTGTTCTACAAAGAAGGCAAAACTATGTTGTCGGTGACCAACAGCGGCCCTTTGTTGCCCGATAATATGCACAATCAATTATTGAATTCGATGATTTCGGTACGAAAGTCGACCACCGCGGAGCAGTCTCACCTGGGTTTAGGTTTATACATCGCCAATATTATTGCGCAGTATCATGGCGGTACCTTGAGCATTGATAACTTACCAGACCATAGTGGCGTTATCGTGATATTTTCTTTTGCGTAGTGTGTGCAATAATCTGCTTGTCTATACTGTCTTGTTCTATAATGTTTTATTAGGACTGCTTGTATATAAAGCTGCTCAAACAAAGGAACAATAATGATAAATAGAACCGTCACTGGCCTGTTGCTTTTAAATATAATCATAGCGGGGCTAAGTTACTTTATTGTACCGAGTTTGCTTTGGTTGCTTATTCCCACAGGGTTGGTCTTGTTGGTTGCCATTTACGACAGTCTTCAAAAGTCTCATGCCCTAATGCGTAACTTCCCTGTTATTGGCCGCTTTAGATGGCTAATGGAAGCTATTCGGCCATTTGTACAGCAGTATTTTATTGAATCAGACACGAGCGGTGCGCCTATTTCCAGAATGTTTAGGAACATCGTCTATCAGCGCGCTAAAAATAGCAGAGACACGGTTCCGTTTGGGACGCAGGTCGATACTTACAAAACAGGTTACGAGTGGATAGGGCACAGTATTGGCGCCTTAAATGTAGAAGATATTGACTGTAAACCACGCGTAATGATTGGCGGTAAAGACTGCAAACGGCCATATTCTGCCAGTATTTTAAATATCTCTGCAATGAGCTTTGGTAGCTTGAGTAAACCGGCTTTACAAGCACTCAATAAAGGTGCGCAGTTGGGTAACTTCTATCACAACACCGGTGAAGGCGGCATAAGCCCATATCACTTAGAACATGGTGGTGATTTAGTATGGCAAATAGGCACAGGCTACTTTGGTTGTCGCACAAAAGATGGCAACTTTGATCCTGAGCAGTTTGCCAAACAAGCCGCACACGAAAGTGTCAAAATGATTGAAATTAAGCTGTCTCAAGGGGCTAAGCCAGGCCATGGTGGTATATTACCCGCTTCAAAAAATACGCCAGAGATTGCACAAATTCGAGGCGTAGAAGCAGGCGTTCAGGTTGATTCACCTCCGTTTCATCGCGCGTTTAATACGCCGATAGAGTTAGTCCAATTTATTGCTAAGTTACGCTCACTAAGCGGTGGAAAGCCCATCGGCTTTAAACTAGCAATAGGCCGCAGAAGCGAGTTTATTGCGATTTGTAAGGCAATGAAACATCAAAACATCACACCCGACTTTATCACGGTGGATGGTGGCGAAGGTGGTACAGGCGCTGCCCCTCTAGAATATTCCAATTCAATAGGATCGCCCCTGCGGGAAGCATTGGCCTTGGTAGACGATTGTTTAACAGGGTTTGGCTTACGTGACCAAGTAAAGCTTATCGCCAGTGGCAAAGTGATTTCAGGTTTTCATTTGGTAAAAAACTTGGCCTTAGGTGCAGATATTTGCAATAGCGCACGCGGCATGATGATGGCGCTAGGCTGTGTTCAATCGCTTACGTGTAATTCAAACCACTGCCCCACTGGTGTTGCTACTCAAGACCCTAAGCTTTCAAAAGGCTTAGTGGTGACCGACAAAGCCCAACGTGTGTTTCAGTTTCAACATAAAACAGTGCACGCTGCGGTTGATATATTGTCGTCAGCGGGTATCTCTGCACCAGAAGAAATCAATAGAACGCATATATTTAGGCGCGTGAGTCAGCAAGAAGTGAAACGTTATGACCAAGTGTTTCCGCTGCTGAAACCTGGCAGTATGCTAGGCGATACAGTGCCTAAAGCCTATGCCTTAGACCTAGCCGAGGCATCAATGGATACGTTCAAGCCGCAAAGTGACTTGACCAAAAAAGAAAAAGAGGTAATGTCTGCCTAAATGTGTGAGCGTAGCCTAATTCAAATGGTATACCTGCGCTTTTGTTATTGATAAAAATAGACAATACCCAATACGCTAAATAACACTTGAAATGAGAAAAAATTGCTAATAGAAAGACGCCATTCCACTTCATCAACGCCATTATCATCTGATTTGTCGGTGTTGATGAACAAAATATTACGCCAAAGAGGCCTAAACGATTCACAAGATTTGGCTACTCAAGCGAAGTATTTATTGCATTTTAATCAATTAAAAGGCGCGACATTTGCAGCCGAATTGCTTGCAAGCGCCATCAGAACGAATAAAAAAATATGTATTGTCGGTGACTTTGACGCCGATGGCGCAACTAGCACGGCCTTGTGCATATTAGCCTTAAGGGCGATGGGGCATAATAAGGTAGCGTATATTGTGCCGAATCGTTTTGATTTTGGTTATGGCCTTACGCCGCCAGTGGTTGATATAGCGCTTAAACAAAATGTTGATGTGATTATTACTGTTGATAATGGTATTTCGAGCATTGAGGGTGTGGCCTATGCAAAAAACAAAGGTTTGCAAGTTGTTGTTACCGACCATCACTTGCCGGCAGACACGCTTCCTAATGCAGATGCAATAGTTAATCCTAACCAGGCAGGTTGCCAGTTTGCTTCTAAAAGCATTGCTGGCGTAGGGGTTGCTTTTTATGTAATGAGTGCCTTAAAGAGTGAGCTCGAAAAGTCATCTTACTTTAATGACAAGCAGCTAAAAGTACCGAACATGGCAAACTTTCTTGATATTGTTGCCATAGGTACCGTTGCCGATGTAGTACCTTTAGATAATAACAACCGTATTTTAGTACATCAGGGTATTGCCCGCATTCGGGCCGGTAAAACGAGGCCAGGGGTATTGGCGCTCTTAAATGTGACTAACCGAGCGTATCAGCGTTGCTGCACAAGCGATATTGGTTTTGTTATTGGGCCACGCTTAAATGCTGCGGGTCGTTTAGACGATATGTCGCATGGTATTGAATGTTTATTATGTGAGGACTCTGCAAGTGCTGCACAATATGCAGCAGAACTTGACGGTTTAAATCAGTCGAGGCGCGAAATAGAACAATCGATGCGTGATGATGCCGAGCGTTTTATCGCCAAGTATTTGGCTGACAAAACCAGAGCACAAAACGAACAAGACATTCAGCCTGATGGCGTAAAAGAAGAAATCGTGATGCCATCAGCAATTGTTTTGTACCAGGCTGATTTTCATCAAGGTGTTGTGGGTATTGTGGCCGGCAGGATTAAAGAAAAGTACTATCGCCCAACTTTTGTATTTGCCGATGAAGACGCCGATTTTGTAAAAGGCTCCGCTCGCTCTATAGACGGTATTCATATACGTGACCTGTTAGCGCGTATTGATGCGCTTAAACCAAAACTTATTAAAAAGTTTGGTGGTCATGCTATGGCTGCAGGCCTCTCGCTCGCTAAGGCTAACCTAGCTGAGTTTGAAGCGACCTTGCAACTCGTGACAAACGAAATAAATCAAGGCCTACCTAAAGAAGCGGTCATTTTCTCTGATGGCGAGTTACAAGCTCAAGAGATTAGCTTAGAAACAGCCTCAGAGCTTAAGTATGCGTTTCCTTGGGGACAAAAATTTGAGGAGCCTTGTTTTGATGGGACCTTCGATTTGGTCAATCAACGCATTGTAGGCCAAAGTCACTTAAAATTGACCCTTGCCAAAAATGGGCAGTATTTTGATGCCATCGCCTTTAACGTAAATCTTGAGCAATGGCCAAACTTGCAAGCAAACCAAGTACATATCGCTTATAAACTCGATATCAATGAGTTTAGAGGAAACGTGACTGTACAGCTTCTTATTTCGGCAATTGAGGCTCTTGAGTAAGTAAATGAGTTTGAGACAGCAATTGAGCGGCTATGTATTACACAAGCGAGCGTATCGAGAAACCAGCTTGCTCGTTGACTTTTTCACGATTGAGCAAGGGCGTGTTGGCGCGGTGGCAAAAGGCGCAAGAGGCAATAGTAAATCTGACCGTAAAAGCCTTTTGCAGCCCCTGCAAAAAAATGAATTTGAATTAAGTGGTCGCAGTAACCTTAAAAATTTAGGCAGGTTAGAGTCGCTAACACCTGCGGTAAAGCTAGGTGGCAACGCTTTGTATTGTGCGTTTTATATTAATGAGCTGCTTAGCCGAGCACTACCCGAGGCTGAGCCAGTGGCCGATTTGTTTGCGCAATATGAACAAACGCTTGAGCAAATGGCGCTGTGTGACCAATCGTCCTTGCAGCAACTCGAGCCTTTACTTAGAGAGTTTGAGTTAGCCATGCTGTTGAGCTTGGGTTATTTGCCTGACTTCGAATATGACGCGCAAAGCGGAGAAGCCATTAACCCAAATCTAAGCTACACCTTTACGTCGAGCGAAGGTTTCACTTCTTGTATGCCCGACGTAAAAACAGCGGTTATTGGTGAATATCTAATCGCCATTGGTAATGGCGTGTATAAAGACACAAACGATCCTAAACTAAAAAAGGCGCTGAAACTAATATGCCGTCAAGCGCTTTTGGAAATTATAGGCGACAAACCTATTAAGAGCAGAGAGCTGTTTGTCGCCAGAAGTTAAGTCAGCACAACGTCATTCCGGCGAAGGCCGGAACCCCCTTGGAACATCGTGTAGTTATAGAGTAGGAGGGTGTATTGGGAGGTTCCCGCCTTCGCGGGAATGACGATCTTTGATCTTAATCCACTGGCCCATGTGAGTTTTGTAGATAATAAAATGTCACTTGGTCGAAGTCGGAACCTACGCCATTAGCGTCACCACTTTCGCCAGTGTTGTTTTGAGAATAAGCGCCGGCTTTAAAGTAGTTCCATTCTTCCACAACATCATACCCGCTATTTTCTTCAATCATATCAACGTATTGATGGCCGATTATGGGCCCATTTAAATCGCCGCGGCGAATAATCACGTCGATACGTGCGCCTTGTTGGTCAATTTCATAAGAAAAAACTTCGCCCAATGCAATGCCTTGCTCAGGGTTGGCAGTGTAAATTGGTTGGTCGTCTTCAAAGGTGTGTCTTGGGCCCACGACCATCTTCCAAATATCATCGCCGTTTTTTATTTCGTGGGCAAAGTATAAGTATCCGCGCTCATTATTTGGGAATTTTTTAAAGTACAAGCGAATAGGCTCATCGTCATCAGCATGAATTTGCCCTATAACAACTCTTCCCGTATGTGATTGGCTGCCGCCAGAAGTCACTTGGTCGACTTTAAGTGTGGCTTGCAATAAACCGCCTCGTCCGCCAACAGCGCGCCCAGGGTCTGGTTGATAACCCAATATCCAGTTATTTTGATTAACGCCTTGTGTGCTCACACCAGTATTGCCTCGGCGAAGCATTTCGCGAAGTTCAGAGCGCGTAAAGCGTGTGTTGGCTGAGGTAGTAGCACCAAAAATGGTAGCAATAAACACCATGCCACCATCGTCTGCCGTGTAGAAATAGTCGTTATCGACAAAACCGTTGTCTAATTCACGCTCGCTAGCACGCAATGAAAAGCCGTCATCAGGGTCGGTGCGTGGTGTATCGAGTGCCCAAGTTAGCAAGTCGAAGTTTTCACCTGGAGGTGCATTAGGGTCGAGGTTGTACTGACTAACATCAACGGTTTGCTCTTCTATAGGCGCAATTGATACGTCTAAAGGGCAGCCAAATACGGAAACTTCGCTAAGTGCAGTAAGCGAAGTACTGCTGTTACCATTGCTAATCAGTCTTACAAAACGAGCAACAGTGTCTGTCACGTCAAAACGCTCGATAGATTTAGTTTCGCCGCTACTACTTTCATTAGTTAATATTGATGTAAATTCGATGCCATCTTCTGACAATTGTATATCGAAAGAACTTTGGTCTTGGTCGCCATTAAACCAAGCTGTGCCTATTTCTTTCACTAAATGGCGATATCCTAATTCTATCGTAATTTGCGGGTCACTTTCATTGGATTCCCATCGACTATCGGTCGCTAAGCTGTTGTCTATCGCTTTACTTGCATCAAACCCGCTAGCCGTAGCCGCCTCGCTCTGAACGCTTATTAAATTAATGTAATCCAAGCCAGAACAGCTAGTTACCGTCAAGTTAGGCGGAAAAAGTGGGTCTGCAACCGTGGGTGTTGGGGGCGGGTCACTAGGTACTGTTGGCGTTATTGGGGGCGGTTCTGGGGTTGATGACCCGCCACCACAAGCAGTTAATGAAAC
>CAZXTD010000042.1:0-1845 GCA_964643575.1 uncultured Glaciecola sp.
GTATTGAATCACTTTAAAGCGCTGACGCAGCTTCGAAGAAAAAATCTTGCGCTTGTTTATGGGGATTATGAATTATTGCTACCTGAACATGAAACGCTCTATGTTTATACACGTTGTTTGGAGCAAGAGAAATTCTTAGTTGTGTTGAGCTTTTCTGATAAACCCGAGTCGTTTGAATTGCCTGCAGAATTTGCAGGCGCTACCGTTGCGGTAAACAACGCGTATGCTTATGCATTAGAAGGAAGTCTATTGAAGCTTGAACCGTACCAATCCATTGTATTTCAATGGTAACTATTAAGCTTGCTACCACTTCTTTTTAGGGGCAAACAAGGATTCAATCTCTGCACTTTCTTTTTGTTTTTCAGCTAACAATTGTTGTAAGTTATTATCTTTAACAGAGCTTTCTAAGCCGTTGAGAATAGTTTCTAGCTCTTGCTTGCGTTGCACGCAATAGTCTGACTGTGGCTTGTGTTTTGATAACGCGGCTATTGCTTTCTCAATATATTGACGCGCAGATCCTTGCATTTTATTGTTAATTGCGTCCGTCGCTCGCTTAGAAAGCGTTTCTACATTTACACGCAACTGCAGAGATTCGAGCGCTTTGTCTTCTTGAGCAAACATTTTTGGCGACAAATTACCTTTAGCGTGTTCGCTGCGAATAATCATGCGTAATTTTTTGATTGCTTGAATATATTTAATAATGACTTTGTCTGAACTGGGTAATTGAAAACTATCTTGGTCAGCTACTGGACCATTAGGGTCGAAGCTCTTAATGAGTTTTTTTGTGCCTTCCATTTTCGATTTAATGTCGGGCGTCGGATTATGTTCGTACATCGCTTTTAGGCAATTGAGAGAACGTTTGCGTAAAACCGCTATTAAAAATTGAGACAAGGGCATTTGATCGGCAGCGACAATCGACTCTTCCGTTTCTTCAAAAATCGTTTTTTGGCGGCCAATTTCTTCACGTTTTTCTTGTTCTTTGCGCTCGTTATGTTGCTGAACAGCAGTAGCAGCTATACCGCCGACAATTAAAAACGCAATCAATATGATAATAATAGTGTAAGTCATGTAGTCTCTCAAAAATCCGTATACATAGTCTTTCTAAAGTCTTGTTATGGCAAGGTGAGTTCAAAAATGCTACCGCCCGTCTGGGTATCATTCGATAGCAAAATGTGACCTGACACACCATTGTTTTTATGGGTTTGGGCAATTAAACGGGCGAAAAACAAACCAAGCCCGGTGCGCCCTTCCGAAATGCAAAAGTTATCTAAATGCACAACTGACATGTCTAGCATTTCCTGAGGATAACCATGACCATCGTCTTGTACTTTGAGATGCATGCAGCCATTTTCTTCCCATGCAGAAATCTCGATATGATCGCAGCCATATCGTATCGCGTTAATAAGTACGTCATGAACGAGCAGGTAGATAAGTTCGCGGTCTAAATACCACGAAAAGTCTTCATCAACTGATATGCTTAACTCTAGATTTTTTTGCTTCATATAAGTGCGATTTGACTCAACAATCTCTTCTACTAGGTCTATCACAAAACATTCATCAATATTAACGGGTAGGGCATCAAGCTCAGCTCTATATAGCGATAACACTTGAACGAGTGTCGTATTCATTCTGTTGGCTTCGTAATGCACGCTGTTGATACCTTCACGCGCTTCAATATTATCTTCTGGCACAATTTCTGTTAATCGTTCGATAGATTGCATCAGCAAACTCAGCGAATTTTTCATGTCGTGTATCGCAACCGCAATTACGGAAGAAAAATCAAATTTTTCTTTAACCACGGGTGGTGTAGACGAAGAGTCAGTCATTGTTTCTTTACCTTATAAA
>CAZXTD010000042.1:1855-27619 GCA_964643575.1 uncultured Glaciecola sp.
AAACACAGCTTGAATGTAAAAGTACACAAATTTTATATGCAAAAAAGAACTAAATTAGCTATGATTTACGCACAAATTGATATTACCATATCGGCTGAAGTTTGATTTTTTTTAGCGATATATTGGTTTATCTTTTCATACCTGCTGCTACAGCAATATTAAGGGATTCAATGAAATTACAGCAACTTAGATACATCGTCGAAGTTCTCAATAACAATTTAAATGTATCTGCGACCGCAGAAAACCTGTATACCTCGCAACCGGGTATCAGCAAACAGGTAAGAATGTTGGAGGATGAGCTAGGTATTCAAATTTTTGGTCGTAGCGGAAAGCACTTAACCCACGTTACCGAAGCGGGCAAGGAAGTCATTACTATTTCTCGCGAAATTTTAGCCAAAGTTGAAAGCATTAAGGCTGTTGCCAGAGAGCATACCCTGCCTGACCAAGGTAAGCTTAATATTGCCACGACTCATACACAAGCGCGATATGCACTACCTGATGTGATTAAAGGCTTTATGGGAAAATATCCGAAGGTGTCATTGCACATGCATCAAGGAACCCCTTCGCAAATTAGCGACCTTGCTGCAATGGGTGAGGCTTATTTTGCCATTGCGCCTGAGTCATTACAGCTTTATAACGACCTAGTGATGTTGCCTTGCTATCACTGGAATCGCTCTGTTATTGTGAATAAATCACATCCGTTGGCGAAGAAAACGAATATCACCATCCAAGATATTGCAAAATACTCGTTAGTTACTTATGTTTTTGGTTTTACTGGGCGCTCTGAGTTAGACAGAGCTTTTAGCGAAGCAGGCCTTGACCCCAAAATAGTGTTTACTGCAACCGATGCTGATGTCATTAAAACATACGTGCGCTTAGGTGTCGGTATTGGCGTGATTGCATCAATGGCGGTTGATGAGACCCTCGACTCAGACTTAGTGAAGATTGATGCTAGCCATTTGTTTGATTACAGCACTACAAAAATAGGCTTTAGAAAAGGCTCTTTTTTACGCAATTACATGTATGAATTTATCGAAAGATTTGCTCCGCATTTAACTAAAGACGTAGTTGAACGTGCGATGATGCAAAAAAATAATGATGAGGTCGAAAAAATGTTTAAAGACCTTACCTTACCGGTGAAATAGCCTTATATCTAAACAATAAGCGATGTTCAACAAAGAACAATAAAAAAGCGACCTTGTAAATGTCGCTTTTTTTGTCAGTCGATAATTATCTATCTGGCGCAATTTTTAACATTCGATAATGTTCACAGCCAACCCACCACGTGCAGTTTCTTTGTATTTACTTTTCATGTCGTTGCCAGTGTCCCACATGGTTTTTATTACTTTATCCAACGATACTTTTTGATTGCCTGTTCCGCGTAAGGCGAGTCTGGATGCATTAATTGCTTTAATTGCGCCCATTGCGTTGCGTTCAATACAAGGCACTTGAACCAAGCCGCCAACAGGGTCGCAGGTAAGCCCCAAATTGTGTTCCATTCCAATTTCAGCAGCGTTTTCAACTTCTTTTACCGACCCACCTAAAATTTCGGTGAGCGCTGCGGCTGCCATTGAGCACGCTACGCCTACTTCGCCTTGACAGCCTACTTCAGCACCAGATATTGACGCATTCTTCTTGTATAAAATACCAATGGCTGCTGCGGTTAATAAAAATCGGCAGGCTAAATCATCGGACATGGGTTTGACAAATTTATTGTAGTAGCTCATGACAGCCGGAATAATACCAGCAGCCCCGTTAGTGGGTGCCGTTACCACTCTCCCGCCAGCGGCATTTTCTTCGTTCACGGCAAGCGCATATAAATTTACCCAATCCATTACTAACATAGGATCGCTACTTTTTTCGTTTTCAAGACGCGCTATAAGCGCAGGAGCTCTGCGATGAACCTTTAGGCCACCAGGCAAAATTCCCTCGGTTTGAATGCCATTTTCAATGCACTCCAGCATGACCTGCCAAATGTTAACTAGCTTTTTGCGTACTTCGCTTTCGGGCATTAACATCGTTTCGTTTTTTAACATCAAACTGCTAATTCTAAAGCTATTCTCTTGGCATATATGCAACAACTCGGCAGCGGTCGAAAATGGGAAGGGGGCATCCATTTGTGCTTCAGCAAACTTTTCTTGTTTTTGTGCTTCAAAGTCTTCGTCTTCTACAATAAAACCGCCACCTATTGAGTAGTAAGTAGTTTGTGCAAGCAGTTCGTCGCCTTTAAATGCAAAAATGGTCATACCATTGGCATGTTTGGGCAAGGTTTTGCGGCGATGAAATACAATCGCGCCTTCGCTTGCAAACTTAATGGTATGGATTTGTTTGAGTTGTAATGTTTGTGTATTGGCGACCGTATTAAGCATCGCTTCAACTTCCTGTACCGGCACGTTTTCAGGCGTGTATCCTAATAATCCTAAGATAACCGCTTTGCCGGTGCCGTGTCCTTTGCCAGTTTGTCCTAAACTGCCATACAACTGCGTGTTGATATGCGTAACATCCGATAATATGCCCTTGCTTTCAAGTTGTTCACAAAAGCTTAGCGCAGCGCGCATAGGGCCAACGGTATGTGAACTTGACGGCCCGATACCGACTTTAAACATATCAAATACGCTGATCATTTTATTCTCGTAAGTTAGTCACTCAATTAGCCGATTAGTGTTACACAAATCTGGTCGAACTCAAGATAATAATGCTAATGGACTGTATTAGATTTGTTAATATTTTGATTTATTAAATAGTATGTCTAAATTTGAAATATCACAAGCAACTACATTCGATGATTGTCGATATGATTTTGCAGAGAGGCGAGCATGCCTGCCGTTGCACCCCATATCATGCGGTTTTGGTAGGGGATAAAATAAACCGAAAAAGAGCCTGTTTTTCGTTTAACGGTTTCACTGAAATAATTAGTTTTATCCATTAAAAATGCTAATGGCACCGTAAAAACACTGGCAACCTCGTTTGGGTCAATGAGTAGGTCTGTTTGTACGTTAAGCTTATCTTGGTATACAGATACAACAGGTGTAACCGCAAAACCGCTTATCGTTTTGTACGGCGCTAATCGACCAAGCAAATTAAGTTTATCAGGCGCTAAGCCAATTTCTTCTTGTGCTTCGCGGTAGGCAGTATCGACAAGGTCTTTGTCAGTTTGTTCTGCTTTGCCACCTGGAAAGCTTATTTGACCCGCATGATGACGAAGGTGACTTGAGCGTTCTGTAAATAAAACATGAAGGGCGTTATTTTGTCTAAACAAGCAAATTAACACCGCTGCTGGCCGAGTAGCATGTTCAAACGGATTTTCAACTACGTTATCGGTTTGCCAAGGCCGGTTAAAGGCTTGTAGAAACTCTAGCTCAGTCATTTAAGGCTCTTTACTTTGATCTTTTGATTCGCCATGTGATTGTAATATTGGCAGAATTTTAGCAACTTTGTCCAAACTTTCTTGAAACTCATCCTCGCTGGTTGAATCGATAACAATGCCACCGCCTGCCCAGCAATATAACTGTTCGTCTTCTGCGAGGATAGTTCGAATGCAAATATTGGTGTCCATATCGTCTCTTATCCCGATATAGCCAATGCTACCGCAGTATATTGAGCGCTTGTCTGCTTCAAGCTCTTGAATAATTTGCATGGCTCTTACCTTTGGCGCGCCGGTGATAGACCCACCTGGGAAAGCTCCCTCTAGTAGCTGATAGGGACTCGCATCTTTTTTTAGCAAGCCCACTACGGTGCTAACCATGTGATGCACTGCGGGGTAGCTTTCTAAGGCAAAAAGCTTAGGCACTTTTACTGTATGTGCTTGGCAGTGTTTACTTAAGTCGTTGCGAAGTAAGTCGACTATCATTAAGTTTTCTGCTCTATCTTTGGTGCTAGCCAATAGACTGTTAGCAAGTCGCTGGTCATCTAACTCGTTATCAGCACGTTTTCGCGTACCTTTTATGGGTTTTGTTTCTACTTTCCCTTCTTTTACCAATAAAAAACGTTCAGGAGACAAACTTAAAATACAGCTTGTGGGCAAACGAACAAACGAAGAGAAGGGAGCCTTGTTGACGCTTTTGAGCTGCTCATAGGCTTGCCACTCACAGCCTTGATAGCATGCCTTGAAACGCTGGGCAAAATTGACTTGATAACAGTCACCAGCATGCAAGTAGTCACTGATTGCTTCCATTTTTGCATCGTATTGTGACTGCGTGATGTTCGATTGCCAGTCTGTTGATAATACAAAGGCCTCTTTGGGTTGATGTAAATCAGCACTTGAGCCTGAGCTTAACGCTTCTTCAAGCGTTTTAATGGTTTGTTTGTTGGTGGCACTTATATAAGCGCATTGCTCGGAATTATCATAAATGATCGACTGCAAATAAAACCCAAGACTAAGGTCGGGAAGCTTATATTGGTTTGGAAAATCATCAATAATTCGATCGGTGTAAACATTGATATCATAGGCGCAGGCACAAAGGGCGCCAGCGATAAAGGGCAAGTCAGAATACTCAAGAGAATTAGGTAAGGTAACGCGTTGTTTAAACACATCATGTAAATTACGCAAACTCTCAAAAGGCTGGTTTTCAACAATTGCAAATTCAAGTTCGTTTGCAGATGAATGAGCTCGATTGTTTTCTTTTGACGATAAGTTGTTTACGCTTTTACTGTCAGATATCCATTGTCCAGATAATGTTTGTTTGCCATTTTTGTACTCAAAGGTGAGTACTGGGTCAAATGCGAGAATATCAAAATTAGCACCAAGATGAGTTTGTTGGCAACTATCAAGAAGAAAGCTCCACGTTTGGTTTTGTTTACTTGCAAATAAGGCCATTACTTGCTCGTAAGCTATATTGGCAATTTTTTTAATAATAATTTGTTGCGACAAAAGCAGCGCCTTTTTTTAAAACTTAAAATAGTATTGAATGGTTGGTGCTAAGCCAAATCTTATAGAACTTTTGTGTGTTTTAGTCTACTTAATGCATGTTAATCAGGCTTTTACCTACTAAAGTCGATTTTGGATTGCTTGGTGTATTTCAACATTAGCGGTAGTATACTTGAAAAATCTCGCGTTCCCATCTTATACAACGAGGAATCTATGACTGTAATCCGTCAACAAGACTTTATAGACAGCATCGAAGATGCTTTGCAATTCATCTCTTTTTATCATCCGCTCGATTATGTCAAAGCGGTAGAAGCTGCTTATTTGAAAGAAGAAAGTAAAGCAGCAAAAGACGCCATGGCGCAAATATTAATCAATTCACGCATGTCAGCAGAAGGCAAGCGCCCCTTATGTCAAGACACCGGAATTGTGACCTGTTTTGTTAAGGTCGGCATGGAAGTGAGCTGGGATAAAACTGACTTAACGATTCAGCAAATGGTTGACGAAGGTACCAGACGCGCATATCTCGATAAAAACAACCCGTTGCGCGCTTCGATTGTGTCTGACCCAGCGGGTAAACGCATTAATACCAAAGATAATACACCCTCAGTAGTGCATATTGACACGGTGCCAGGTAGCAACGTTGACGTGATGATTGCAGCTAAGGGCGGCGGTTCTGAAAATAAATCGAAAATGGTAATGTTAAACCCCAGTGATGACATTGCACAATGGGTGGTTAAAACACTACCCACGATGGGCGCAGGATGGTGTCCGCCCGGCATGCTTGGTATAGGCATTGGCGGAACCGCTGAAAAAGCTGCCGTGCTTGCGAAAGAAAGCTTGATGGACCCTGTTGATATGCCAGAGCTAATTGCTCGTGGCCCAGAAACGACAGAAGAAAAACTTCGTGTAGATATTTACAAAAAAGTGAACGCATTGGGTATAGGCGCGCAAGGTTTAGGTGGGTTAACGACTGTGGTTGACGTGAAGATAATGTCGATACCTACGCACGCTGCATCAAAACCTATTGCTATGATCCCTAACTGCGCGGCGACTCGCCACGCACATTTCCACCTAGATGGCTCGGGCCCAGCGCTACAAACACCGCCTAAGCTAGAAGATTGGCCAGAAGTGACTTGGGAAGTGGGTGAAGATGTTCGTCGTGTTGATTTAAACACCGTCACCAAAGACGATATCAAAGATTGGAAAGTAGGTGAAACTGTATTACTTAGCGGCAAAATGCTTACCGGCAGAGATGCTGCGCACAAACGTATACAAACCATGATGCAAAATGGTGAAGGTTTACCTGATGGTGTTGATTTAACTAATCGCTTTATTTATTACGTAGGCCCAGTAGACGCTGTCGGAAATGAAGTAGTTGGTCCAGCCGGTCCTACAACGGCAACCCGCATGGATAAATTTACCGACATGATGTTAGAAGAGACAGGCCTGATTGGGATGATTGGCAAGGCAGAGCGTGGGCCTGCGACGGTAGAAAGTATTGCTAAACATCAAGCAGTATATCTAATGGCAGTAGGCGGTGCGGCATACCTTGTGTCTAAAGCCATCAAAAAATCTCGCGTTGTCGCATTTGAAGATTTAGGTATGGAAGCTATTTATGAGTTCGATGTTGAAGATATGCCAGTTACAGTGGCTGTTGACAGCACTGGTGCAAATGCTCACGAAACAGGTCCTGCAATTTGGAAAGCAAAAATTGCCGACCTTGATGCAGCACTCTCTAAGTAATGAATGCAAACTGGTAAACGATAATAAGGTAATTAATTGACTGCAGTGGATGCATTACAGCACTGGATAACAAACACGCCGTATTGGTTTACGGCGTGTTTGTTTGTTTTGGGCGCTTTACTTGGTGCAATTGCCGGTGTGAGTATCAAGGCCGTGTATGCGCGCAAGTCGGCACAAAAACAAACCGCACAAGCCCTTAGTGACGAACAATTGCGCATGCAAGCTTTGCTTGAGAACCAGCAAATAACAGCGCGTCATGAATACAAGCTCTTACAACAAGAAAACCAGCAGCTTCAATCAGCTTTGCAAAAAGAAAAAGATGAGAAGTCGGTGCTAAATACGCAGGCCATGCGCAATCAACAGCGTTTGCATACAAGTTTGAGCGAACAAGAAAGACAAATAGGTGAACTAAGCCAAGAAGCCAAATACCTGCAAGAATTAAAACAAAACTATCAAGACCTCCACGCTAAATTGAATGCGTCTCATGCACAATATAGTCAACTCAAAGCTGATCACGAATCTCAAAAAGCCGCATTTGCCCAAGAGCGGATTGCCTTTGATGAAAAACTGACTTTATTAAAACAAGCCGAGCAAAGTCTTTATACCCAGTTTGAAAACTTGGCAAATAAGATATTTGAACAAAAAGCTGAAAAATTTAGCAAAACAAGTGAGCAGGGCATACAACATCTGCTTAATCCACTCAAGCAACAATTAGAAGATTTTAAACGTCAAATAAGCAATCAATATGTTGAAGAAGGTAAAGACAGAGCTGCCCTAAAAAGCGAGATATTAGGTCTAAAAGAGCTTAATTTACAAATCACGCAAGAGGCTGCTGCTTTAACTAACGCTTTAAAAGGCGATAATAAACAACAAGGGAATTGGGGCGAGGTGGTATTGTCTCGGATACTAGACGAGTCTGGTTTACGAGAAGGGCATGAGTACGAAATTCAAAAACAACTGAATAACCAAGAAGGTACTCGGTATAGGCCAGATGTAGTGGTGCATTTGCCGAATAATAAAGACATTATAATTGATTCAAAAGTGTCTTTACTCGCCCACGAAAAAGTCGTAAATGCAGCTGACGAACTTACCCGAAAAACGGCCATTAAAGAGCATGTTAATTCTCTGAAAGGTCATATAAAAGGATTAAGCAAAAAAGACTATCAAGACTTAGCAGGTGTGCAATCACTTGATTACGTTCTGATGTTTGTACCGATAGAATCGGCTTTTTTAAATGCAATAGAAGAATCGCCTGAATTAATAAAGCTCGCCATGGATAATCAAATCATGTTGGTCAGTCCCACTAAATTGTTGGTGGCCATGCGAACAATTAACAATAATTTGCAATACGAGTATCAAAACCAACATGCTAAAACCATTGCGGATAAAGCCAAGCGCATGTACGACAAGTTTGCAGGCTTTATAAACGACATGGAAAAGATAGGCAAAAATGTGGATGCTCTGACAAATAGTTACGAGTCTGCGATGAGTAAGCTTTTCCGCGGAAAAGGTAATTTGGTTAGACAAGCCGAGAGTTTTAAAGAACTTGGAGTTACGCCGACAAAATCCATTGATAATCAATGGTTAGAGCAAGAGGATAAACAGGATACCTAATTATCTGCCGCTGTTTAATTGCTCGTATTCGTTTTTATTAATATCAAACACATGCATGAGTGCATGCTTTGCGTGGCTGCTTAATGGATCTGAAGTGTTACTTGCAATAGTAAATAGCTGGTCTTTTAAATTACTAGAAGGTTGAAGTGTACCGCTATGCAAAGAGCTCAGCACAGCCACTCTGGTAGATAAATCGTTGCGGGTGCTCAAAAACTCGCGTGCCATTGTCTCTCGGTTTGCTGGCTCACTAAAACGCATCAAATTTTCTATGGCATAGCTTCTTTGGCTTTCTTCCATACTATTAATGTTTAACTTTAAATCATCAACAATGGTTTGTTTTTGCCCAGTGTCTAGTTGATAAGGCATTAATAAGTCGAGCGCATATAGGCGATTGCTGGTTTCCATACTCGAATATAAGGCAATTTCTGCCAACATATTGCTTATAGTTTGATTGTTCTCTTGCAAGCCAGTGCTCGAAACTAAGTGTAAAAATTTTTCTTGAGAGCTATTGCTGCTATCGGCAAGCAGCTGCTGTGCGAGGCCTTCAAAAATCTGCATACGATTGGGGATATCAGCGCCTTGTAGCACGCTAATTACATAGTAGGGGCTTCGATCGTCGGCATCGGCCAACACAAAATTGTCGAGCAGTGCCTGTATGGCCGAGGGGTCTTCACTCACTAGTTGGCGTAACTTGTCCATGGTGCGCGCAAAATATTGCATATCGTCAGCGTTTTCGCTGCTAGCAATGTCGACTAAAAGAGCAAGTAATGCATTGGCATTAGGGCTATTTTTAAGCGCTTCAAATCGACTGCTGATTTCGTTACTATTTATTGACTGTGTAGAATCTGCTAGCGTATTGGCGTCAGTGATATTGGCCTCAGTTTCACTTTGCCCAGTTAGGGATTGTAAGGTGTCTTTATCATTACTCGCAATCTTGTTGCTCGTCTCACTGCTGAACTCATCACCGAGTACGGTCGGTGAATTAAGTACTACTTGATCGTCATTCACGCTCAGCATAGACACTTGCCCACCCCAAAAGCCTAATAAAAAAACAGCAATTAGCAATATGCTAAACAAAGCGATATGGGATGCTTTTATTGGACTCATGCTTTTCGTTAATTCAACGCGTTAATCGATACTATAACTTGTAGTTAGCTCTACTTTACCCACTAACATTAGCAGCACCGAACAATATTTTTTAGCAGATAACTCGACTGCCCGTGCAAGGTGTTTTTCTTTAATTTCTTTACCGGTGACACTGTAGTGAGCATGTATACTGGTAAACACGCGGGGGGCCTCATCTGCGCGTTCCGCTTCAATTTTACAAACACAGCTGTCTAGGCTTTGTCTGGCTTTGCGCATAATGTCGACAACGTCGACCGACGAACAAGCGCCACTGCTTATTAATACAGCTTGCATGGGTGACAAGGCCTCACCGTTGCCGTCTAAGTGCAATGTTTTACCGTCGTCCATTACGCCGTCAAAGGCAAGACCCGATTCACTTGGCACCCAACTTACTTCTGCTTTCATGTTGATTCCTATTTTGGTTTGTTCAGCTTAAGAAGACTGAAGGTATAAACAATTTTTTTCAATCCTAATTTTACGTGCTTTGTAAAGGCTACCAATGGCTTTTTTATAAGCGGCCTTACTGACTTTAAAACGTGCAAAAATTTCGTCAGGGGCGCTTTTGTCAGTAAGAGTGGACATGCCATCATGCGCTTCTAAGTCTTCAAGGATTGCGTCAATGAGTGTTTTACGCGCCTTTTCATTTTGAGCCTGTAACGACAAGTCTATTTTGCCGTCGTCACGCACGTGCTTAATAAATCCGTCTATTGTCATGCCAAGGCTAACACGACTGATTAAATCACTTTTATAGAGTAAACCGATATATTTGTTTTCAACAATTGCTTTAAAACCCAAGGGCGTTTGTGAATAGATTAACAAACTGACCGCTTGGTTATTTTTGAGCCCGCTGCCGTCTTCATTTAAAAAACGTTCAATTTTGGTGGTGCCGATAAGCTTGCCCAGCTTGTCTTGCGTGAGTTTAAGCACATAAGTACTGCCAATATCCAGTTGTCCGTGAGCTTGAGTTGCGGGCATATATAAATCGGGCTCGAGTCCCCATTTAAAAAAGTATCCGTGTGCACTCGCGCCGCTTAGCACCATGGCCTTGTACTCATCAAGTACAATACATGGCGAATCGATGCTTGCGAGTAAACTGCCGTCGGCATCTGTGTGGATAAAAACATCGATTGTTTGTCCCACTTCAAGTTCAAGCTCGGTGTTTTTTAAAGTTGCTTGGGTTTGCGCGCTAGCGAGCCCTTTAGGCGCTTCAAAGGCATCTGCTTGTTCGTCTAATAGTGTTTCGCCCAGTATGTACGAAAACGGGAAAATCTCTTGCACGACGAGTTGATTGCGCTGGCCTATTTTAATCATCTTGATATGATATCTTTATTGTGTAGTTGCATGGCTGCGAGTATATCAATAAGTGCATCGATTATCGCAAAATAATTAGTTAACACTCGTACTTATTATATAAACATACGTAAACACAACATACTTAAACTAGGAAAAACAATGCGTTTAAACGCCGATATTGGTGAACATTTTGGTGATTGGAGTATGGGGAATGATGAGGCGATAATGCCACTTGTTCATCAAGCCAACATTGCTTGTGGCTATCATGCAGGTGATGCAATGGTTATGCAGCAAACATTGAGCCTAGCCAAACAGCATAAGGTTGAAGCCGGGGCGCATGTCGCTTATCCAGATTTACAAGGTTTTGGACGGCGTAGCATGCAATTAAGCCCTCAACAATTGTACGCGATGATCCAAGCGCAAATTGCAGTGCTCGAAGGGCTCGCTATGTGCCAAAGCATTCAATTACATCATGTAAAACCTCACGGGGCACTGTACAACGACATGATGAAAGACGAAGTCATATTCGATACCGTTGCCAAAGCGGTGGGTGAATACCACCACAAATTGCCCTTAGTCATACAGGCGCTTGCCAACAATAAAACACAACACGATATTGCTGCTCGGCATGACGTGCCTTTAGTGTTAGAAGTATTTGCAGACCGAGCCTATACAAACTCTGGTTTATTGATGTCCCGCACTCAACCAGGTGCAGTTTTAAATGAAGATTTGGCTTATCAACAAGCGAGAGGTTTTATTATTGATAAAGGTGTAACAACTGCCAATGGGAAATGGCTAAGCATAAATGCTGACACTTTGTGCGTGCATTCAGATAGCCCTGATGCCATTGCGTTATGTGAAAAAATTAGTCTTTTGATTAGCAGCTCAACTAACAATGTTTAATCTCGGATGCTCGTGAACACGCCATTTAGTTTTTACTCGCCGCCACTTCTAATCAAACTTAACGAGACACTGAGTCTTGAAAGAGTGGGTGAGCGTAACATTCGAATTATTTTCTCGGTAAATCGCGATAGTAAAATAAACTATCAAACTTTACTGGGTGCTCCTGGCGAAGTTTCATTATCGATAAAAAACAAACTAATGGTAAAGGCTAAAAATCTGCTAGAAGAGAGTCAATTTGACTGGCTAACCGAAGCCGTTCTTGCTTACGAAACACTGCTCATCTTTTTTGATGATTCGTCAATCGACTATTACCTTATCGTGAATACCTTAGTTGACTTGTTTTCAAAACACAGAGAAACTTTTTCATTTTCCAATATAGATAATCAGTTAAACGCAGAACATCTAGGCGAAATGACCAGCGAAGTCTCCTCTATAAACAAACAAAAGCCTCCTCATGTAATTCCTGTTTGTTACTGCCTTGAAGGCGATAAATACCCTCATGACCGCGCTGAAATTGCCAATCATTCTGGACTAAACGCAAAATCGATTAGTGACATCCATGCTACCGGTGTTTATCAGGTGTTTGCCGTTGGCTTTATGCCCAATTTTGCTTATTTAGGCGAACTTGATAAACAAATACATATACCTCGATTGTCTGAGCCAAGGCGCAAAGTACCTGCAGGCGCGGTGGCGATTGCTGATGGTCAAACTGCGATTTATCCAAGAGTGTCGCCAGGTGGCTGGCATATTATTGGATACACACCCATTGATTTGAGTCAGCATGGCGACATTAAGTTTGCTGGCGGAGAACAAGTGACATTTAAAGCTATCTCTGAAGCTGACTTTCATGCAACTGATCTTCATGCAAAGTGCGTGGCCGCAGAAAGAGGTGATGGTGCTTAAAATCAAGCAAATCGGATTACTTGCCAACTTCGTTGATAGCGGACGCAAGACCAAGCAGTCTGAAGGTTATAGCCAATCAGGACCTATCGATAGCGTGCACTTTGCCCTAGCTAATGCGCTTCTGGGGCTGCCTTTGGAAAGTCCGGCCCTTGAGGTCCTTGGTGGGCGGTTCTCATGTACTTTTGAAAATGCGTGCCTAATTTGCGTCAGCGGTGCTAAAGCTGAGTTGAAGCTTAATAATGTTATCGTAAACAATAATATGGTTTTGCAGGTCGAAGCAGGCGACGAGCTAAGCATAGGTGAACTAGATGCAGGCTTGAGTCATTATATCGGTTTTGCTGCCCGTTTCGATATACCACTGTTTGCCGATAGTGTTTGTGCAGTTGCGCGTGAGGGAAGTGGCGGCCTAAGAGGCGATGGTTCACCTCTGCGCGCGGGTGATGGAATTGGCTACACTGCCTTGAAAACCAGATACCCTGATTCTCAAAACCTTAAGCATGTGCTAAACCAACATAATGCCGATATCGATATATCTACAAACCTGCAGGCCTTTGAATCGTATACTCTGTTGACTCATAAGTCCATTCGTATGAATTTAAGCTACCAAGCTAGTTTGTTCAGTGAGCAGCAATTGGCACAGTTTTGCCTTAATACTTACAAAATAAGTGCGCAAAGCGACCGCATGGGCATGCGTTTAAAAGGCGATTCAATTTTATGTGAAAAGAAAGTACTATCTTCTCAAGCGATAGTATTGGGCGCGGTGCAAATACCAGGTGATGGCCAAGCAATTATCATGCGCCAAGACAGGCAAACCATTGGTGGTTATCCTATTATTGGCGTTGTTGATGTTTTGAGTCTTGCCATTTTAGGTCAAGCAAATCCCGGCGATACCTTGCAGTTTTCATTAAGTGATTTTGAACACAGTCGCCAGCAAACTTTACTTATAGTTAACGAACTAACTCAGTTAGCACACAAACGAGCAAAAACGTTTTTTGCTTAAGCCTAGGAAAAACCAATATGAGTAACATGCAATCTGTCTTTTTAAACGGCAACTTTGTTGCCAAAGAGCAAGCAATGATATCCCCAATGGATAGAGGCTTTTTGTTTGGCGATGGTATTTATGAAGTCATCCCGTGTTACAACGGCAAACCTGTTGGCTTGCAATTACACCTTGCCCGTATGAACCGTGGTTTAGCCGAAATTCAGCTTCAATATCAAGCTAAAGTAGATGAGTGGACTCAAATCATCAATAAAATAATTGGGCAATTCGAATCTACTTCAGTAGGTGTCTATATCCATATAAGCCGAGGCACTGACAGTAAACGTTTTCATGCTTACCCAAAGGACATTAGCCCTACCATTTTTGCTTATGGCTTTGAAATAGCGCCTTCTAGTTCACCTAACAGAGATACATCAAAAGGCTTCGAAGTAGTCACTGTAGAAGATAAGCGCTGGCAGCGCTGCCACATAAAATCGACATCGTTGCTCGGCAATGTTATGCATTTTCAGCAAGGTCAAGATGCAGGTAAAGACGAGGTGATTTTGTACAACGAAGCAGGGTATATTACCGAAGCAGCGGCATGCAATGTCTTTGTTGTTAAAGACGATATTATAATGACACCAAAGCTAGATCATCAGTTATTGCCGGGCATCACACGAGATATCATACTAAAGTCGCTTGAATTAAGCGGTGGCTTCAACGTGAGTGAGCAAGATATTAGCTTAGATACATTACACTGCGCTGACGAAGTATGGCTCACCTCTTCAAGTAAAGAAATTGGCCCAGTCGTTAAAGTCGATGACCGTGTATTAGGTGAAGGTAAGCCCGGACCTGTCTGGCTTGCAGCTCAGCAAGCCTATAATGAGCATAAGTTTCGGCTTTGATGATTAGTCGTCAAGGTCGGCGTCACAATCAACATCGTTACACTCACCATAAAGATAGAGGCTGTGATTAACGAGTTTCATGTTATTTGCTTTAGCTACTGCTTCTTGGCGCTCTTCAATAGTGTCGTCTTCAAACTCGACTACCTTGCCACATTTTAAACATACAAGATGGTCGTGATGTTCTTTGTGGCTAATTTCAAATACCGATTTGCCGCCTTCAAAATGGTGCCTGTTAAGAATGCCGGCATCGTCAAACTGGTTTAGTACTCGATAAACCGTTGCCAACCCAATTTCTTCGCCATGTTC
The DNA here is from genome assembly GCA_964643575.1 of uncultured Glaciecola sp. Classification (GTDB taxonomy): domain Bacteria; phylum Pseudomonadota; class Gammaproteobacteria; order Enterobacterales; family Alteromonadaceae; genus Glaciecola. Next base: position 16,494 of record CAZXTD010000042.1, read on the forward strand.
GATAAGAATTTTATAGACGTCTTCTGCACTGATATGTTGGTTTTTGGGGCTTTGTAAAATTTCTAGAATTTTTATTCTAGGCAGCGTCACTTTTAATCCAGCTTTTTTTAATTCTTTATTCTGATCCATGCGCTTAATTTTCCGAGGGTTCTAGTAGCTAAAATTTCACTTCATAGTATAGGGTAGATTTAAAGATTTATCAGCATCTGCCGTAATATTACCAAAGGTTTTTATATTTTTTCTTTGATTAGGCTATCTATATTGCTATGAGTGCACATAAATCATTCAATTTAAATGAAATGTTCAATGTTTCCGTTGTCCATAAAATGGTAATTGGCTTTTCATCTTTGGCGATTTTACTTATTGTAACGAGTGGCTTAGCTTACATTGGTCTTGCTGACATTAAACGTTCGGCTGAAGAAGTTGCGTTTGAGAAAATGCCGATACAGCGCTCTGTATCAACGACTAATCAACAAGTCCTCAATCTTGCGCGGTTAACGACAAATGCCTATTTCGAAACGGATTCTGAGGCGCTTGCATCTTACAAGCAAGATTTTGACAAAGCTTATTCAGAATTTCAGGTGAACGTATCTACTCTATCAACCCTAGTTTCCGAGCAGAATGCTTCAACCTTGGAAGAGGCCCTTGATACGAGTAAAAAGTATCTAGATTCCAGCGTATCAATGTTCGACAGCAAACAGGCAAAGCTCAACAATGACAAATTGCTACAAGATAAAGTGCAAGAATCATTTGACTTTACCGATGAGGCTAGCGCCTTGATGTTAGATTTAAGTTACATAGAGGGTGACTCTCAAGACATAGAGGCACTTATTGGTATGTCGACGAGTATCGACAACAAACTCGGCATCATGCTTAATAATATTGACGAAATATTAAAGGAAACTGACGCCGATTCAATTACTAACATTATTGGTGACCTAGACTATAGCCTCGGTAACGTATTGGTTGATCTGGATTATGCAAAGCGCATTGCAGAAAATATTGATGACCAAGGTATTCTCGACATGTTTGAAGAGCAATTTGCTTCAGCAAAAAATAGCATGGCTGGCGATAACGGTGTGTTCAGTTTAAAACGCCGGCAGCTTGAGTTAATTGAATCGGCATCGGTGCATAGACTAGATGCAAGTAGTGCAATAAACCAAGCGTTAAGCGCGCTTAAGCGCTTGTCTGAATCAGTCAATAGTGCCGCTCTAGAGGGCCAGCAAAACATTCTTGATGCCGTGCAAAGTAATGTCATTAAAAGTTTGGGGATATCTATACTTGGCATTGCGGCGACTGCTATTTTAGCCTTTATCGCTACGCGCAGCATTGCAAAACCATTGAGCGCGGTTAATAAACAACTGCGTATTTTAAGCCAAGGTGACTTGAGTGACATGCTTGATGATAGTGGCAATGATGAGTTTTCTGAATTGGCGAAAAACGTCAATTTATTAATTAGTTCATTGCATACCCTCATTGGGGAGATTAATGAAAAAGAAGCGAACTTGCGCAAAGTGACGCTTGAGAGCATCGAAATGGGTGACAAGTCTTTACAACAAGTGGCTGAGCAGCAGACTCAGATCGATGTTACCAATGAAAATACCCAGCGAATTAAGCAAACGAGTCAGTCAAACATGCAACAAATTGACAATGCCGATAACAAAATTATCGAAGCTATTTCGCAAAGCGACCGCGTTGTGAATTTGGTCCAACAAAGCGCTAACCAGGTTAACGAGCAAGCCATTCAGGCAAAGAAAAGCGCAGAAATAGTGCATCGTTTGGGTGAAAACAGCAATAAGATTGGCAGTATTTTAGATGTCATTAAAACAATTGCAGAGCAGACTAATTTGCTTGCATTAAACGCTGCAATTGAAGCTGCAAGGGCCGGAGAGCAGGGGCGAGGTTTTGCTGTTGTTGCAGATGAAGTGAGAACGTTAGCCACCCGCACACAAAACTCCACGGAAGAAATTGAAAAGATGATTGCCGCACTGCAAATTGATTCACAACAAGCTGTTAGTGCAATGAATGAAGGTTCTGAACAGGTTCAAAAGGGTGTCGAAATTACCACAGAAGTCACATTGCAAGTGAATCAAATAAAAACGATTATAGAAAGTTTGGCAGACGTTAATCGACATATTGTAAGCGACACAAAGTCACAAGATGCTTATCTTGACGAAGTTGTTAACCGGCTCGATAAAATTGTGCACTTGAGCCGTGATAGTGCCCAGAGCACGCGAGCATCAAACGATGCAACTCACGAAATCGAAAATGAAATGAATGCCTTAAGAGCTGCGGTAGGACAATTCAAACTTAATTAGCGCTTGAAGAAGACATTTTCTCATCGACAAACGCAATGGCTTCATCAGAAAGATGTTTTGAAGACAAGTACGTTTTACCCGCGGTATGTTGAATTAACCAACCTCGGTTTGATTTTTGAATGTCGCTTACATCGGTCCACAAAATTTGGCTGTTCAATCGACTCGATTGACTGCTAATACCCTTGTCATCAATTGTTAAACTGAGCTCTATATTGGCATCCATGCTTAACATTTGTCTTGCCAGCCACCACGGCTTTCGAAAATAAACACTCAGCGCATCTACAATACCTAATACGATTATAAACCATGCTGCATAGGGAAGAATGTCGGTCAACGCGAGAATGCTTAAGCCGACTAAGACTAAAAAAACGGCTTTAAAGTATGCGCTAAGTGATACATTGCCCGCGCCAGATTCTTCAAAGGTTTCACGAAAATGGCTGCTATCTAATTTATAACGAGTCGAGTATTGAAAAGACGAAGTCATCATTATTTAGCAGCCGATAGATTTATTTTATAAGGCAATATTAGGACGAGTGCCAAAGCCTGACCCATATACAATCGCATTTAGCAGTAAACGGTTAGTTCCCCAACTTGCGCCCCTAAAGTTAGGTTGTCCAGAGAACATAATAACTTGGCCTTTACCCAGTCTTTCACGCGTTAAATAGGCTGAATTAGCAATACGCTGCGCTGCTTCAGGCCATAATAGACCACTCATTCTTACGTGAAGGTCTTTGTTTGCCGGTAGGCTGTACCAACTAACGTAGTTTTCTCGTTCTACAGGTTTAATGAGGTTCTCATAAACACCCACGCTTACAGCGGTCTCAGCGCCATTAGCAACGAGTATAGCTTGGTCTTGATAAAGCAGCGGCAAGGTTTGGTTGACGCCAAATGTTAACCAGTGTTTTTGGTCAGTTGTTCCAGCCGCCATTGCACCTGCGGGCATAAATAGTTTTTGCCATTTATTGCGCTTTTCAAGCTCATCTTCTTTTAAAGCTTTACCTTTGTCCTGCCAAGGATAGGTGACGTCAGTAATCAGGCTTGATTGAAATAATTCGTCGGTAACTTTTACCGGTTCGTTTGCTAATAAACGTCGATGCAAGGCAATATTAAATGACTCGGCTTCGTCAAAGATATCATCAACAAGTTTTACTTTTGAGTTTTCTCTTTGTTTGGCTAACAGGGCGCTCGAATTACCACTGGTAATAAGCGTGCCGCCTTGCTCAACCCAAGTCATTAAGGCTTTTACGGTGTTATCGGACAAGCTTCTTCGTGATGGCATAATGATTGTATTATAACGTCGTAAATCGGCAGAGCTAATGCTGTTGCCATCTAAGTGGCTATGACGAATACCTAAGTTGGTATCTATGCTCCACCAAATGGTACCAGCATCTAAACCACTCGTACCATTTTGTGTTGCAATGGCAATTTGTGGTTTTGTCAGTAAGACAAAGTGCTCGCCGCCCCAATCTGGCAATTCACCTTGCCCTAAGCCTTGAGTAATTGAAGCGACTTTGAGTGATAGCTCGCTAGCGCTCAGTTGAACATGTTCAATCAGCTCATTGTTATTTAAGTTGTCGGTGATGGTAACGGCAACGCTACCGCGCGAAAAGGACTGGCCATTAAACTCAGAAGCCTTATCAATCACTCTCACTTGCACGCCTCGTTCCATTAAACGTGCAGCAAAAGCGACTGATTTATCGTCTGCACCGTCAACTAGCCAAGCGATGGCATCTTTGTTAATTGTATTACTATGTGAACTTGGCTTTTGGTATGAGCGGGTGTTTTTGTCCAGTTCGTCATCTACCGTGTAGGCTTCTAGACCATACATCATAGTGAGGTTCCATGCTGAGGTGTCGTACATGATTGAGCGACCATTGCGCAACACTTCCTGGCGTTCTTGTTCAATTACCTTAGGCAGTAAGGCTGAATCAAACTCCATAATCGCAGACAATAAACGAGCTTCGGGCTGACGATTGATTATGATCAGGCTACCTTTGGGCAGGTTAACCGAGGTTTGCTTACCAAGATGATTAGTGGCTTTTTTTATGTTTTGAGACTGAGTGGTTTCGAGTACTTCGATGTCTTGAGCGAGTAACTTTTTAGCCAACAAATGCAAACGTGATTGATTATCCGTATAAGGGACAACAAACGACTTATCGGCGTAAGGTGATTTACTGGATACCAAGAATTTACGGTCTTCCCAGTAGTCCTCATACATTGCCTGTGAGTTATTCATTAAGGTTTCTAAATTAGCAAAAGTACTCACGTACTGATGATGCACCGATTCTAGATAGGTTTGTACAGTGCCTTCAGGCCGTCTTACACCGTCTTCTGCCATGCGAGACTGTTCATACAATATATGCATAGAACCTCTGTATTCAGCGTAATTTGAATAACCTGGATACCAATTTTCAAACCATTCACCTGTGTAATAACGCCAGCCTTTGTCATCAAAAGCACCAGCTTGGTCATTGGCAAACACTTTCGCCCATTTTTGTACACTTGGTGCAATGTTCTTATTGAGGGGTTCTCTAGGAGGTCCCATTAAATAAGTATCTTGGGGGCCCATTTCGTGGCCATCAATCATGAGCTGCGGACGCCAGTTGTTTATTAACTCAACCCGCCCAACAGTTTCAGGCTGCGTGAGGTAAAAGAAGTCACGGTTAAGGTCAAACAAATAGTGATTAGTTCGCCCATATGGCCAATCTCCACGATGCAACAAAGACTGATCGTCAACGTTAGGTGCCGCGCCGCGATATTGTTCTAAAGACTTGGCAAAGCGGGCACGCCCGTCTGGGTTCATAATGGGGTCAATCACAATCAGCATTTCATCTAACATCTTCTGGGTTTGCGGGCTTTGGTCTGCGATGAGATGATAGATTGCGGCTGTGGCAGCATCTGCACCTGAGGTTTCGTTACCATGAATTGAATAAGCCATCCAAGCAATTGCAGGCAAATTTGAAATAATGTCTTGCGCTTTTGAGTCGTTGGTTTGCCGAGGGTCGGCTAAAGCAGCAAGGTCTTGTTCGATATTATCAAGCCTAGCAAGTATCTTCGGGCTAGCAATAAACAAGGCAAAAAGAGGCCGGCCTTCGTGGCTTTTCGCATACTCAACAACTTTCATTCTGTCGGTTTGAGTTTGCCACGTTTTGATTGCTTCAGTAATTTGAGCTGGCGATGCAACACGCTGACCCACAGGAAAACCCAGTATTTGTTCGGGCGGCGTTACCTCTTGTAGATAGTCTCCGCTAAGCATCTTACCTTGATAGTCTAAGTCTGAAGAGTAGGTGGGTTTCATCAGCAGACCCGCATACGATAGACTAAAAGCGGTCAACAGCAGAACGCCCCAAACCATTTTAAATAAATGTTTTAATGTTTTCATTTGCATGTATTGCCTTTATAGTTTTTTATTATTGAGGGGGCAACAATTGTTGCATTTGCTCTCGAATGTAGCTTAGCACCAATTTAAAATAAGCAACAAGAGAAACTATCTACACTAAAGACTATTCGTCTGAGGAAGTCTCTGAAAATACAGGGGCTTGGAAAGTAACAAATAGTGTATTGAGCAATTGATTTACTAAATCTTGTCGTAGGTTAAGAAAAAACGCTTCTTTTTCGATCTTGAGTGAGTATTCGACGACCGTTTGTTCGTTTTTGTATAAGGTTAGGCGCTCCGTAAAATCAGCCATTTCTCGCGCTTTATTGCTTTCGTTCCAATTTAAGTCGGCAATTAAATCTATTGCTTGTTGCTGATACTTGACTGCTTGTTCAAACTGGCCTGCAGCAGCATAGCTAGCGGCTAATGTGTCTACGTAGGTATGTCTTGTTTCAAATCGCGGATCTTCGATAATGCGTGTCGAAAGAGTAATCGCACGCTCATCCTCGGTGAATGGGTTGTTGTCCAGCGTAGCTAAAAACCAGGCAACATTATTTGTACCGATTGGGAAAAACGCGTCGGCCGCTTGATTAAGCACTTCTCTCGCTTTGTCGATGTCTTTATCACTTACCAAACCGTTAGTATAAATGAGCGCTAAGTCGATAGGGCTTAAGGTGTCTGGGTCACTGTTGTATGCGCGTTCCAATAACCATAGTACATTACTGGTTTGTTCGAGGGTGTTCTCTTTTAGGGCGTATAAGCTTGCAAGTAAAACATTAGCAGGTGCAATATTTTTATTAGCCAACCTTTTTATGCCGGTCTCACCCTGACGGTTTACGTCGGGGTCGTTGCTCATAAACTTCATAAGTGCAAACAATAATAGTTGGGATTCACGGTCGATTTTGCTCAAGCGCTTTAAGCCCGAAATAACTTCATTCCAGTTAAGGTATTCACCCGCTCGTGAATAAGCCCATGTCACTCTTTTTAGCGCTTCAATGTTCCCGTTTTTAGCCAGGTCTATGCATGTGCTCATTGCATCGCTAGGTTCTGCATTTAATACACTGTTACAAGCAAGTAAACGTTCATCCCAATTGGCTAAAGCAAAAGCCTGTGCTTGAGCCTCGGCAACTTGAGCGGCTGACACAGGTTGTGAACGATTATTGCTGTAAGCTTTGTAGAGTATAAAAACAAACAGCAAAAACGCGGCACCTACTATAAACAGCTTCTTTTTACTTGCAGACTCAGTGTATGACAATATATTTTCCTTGCTCGTTTTCGCACGCTTTAGCTCACTTTAACTAAGTTCAGCCAAGCACATTTCTTCGTTAATTTGTTTGCACCATGCAATTACTCGTTCTTCTGTGAGCTCCGGTTGGCGGTCTTCGTCAATCCCTAAACCGACAAAATGGTCGTCGTCAGCCATTCCTTTAGAGGCTTCAAAGTCGTAGCCATCTGTTGGCCAGTTGCCGATAATAATTGCACCCTTGGGCTCTACGATATCTCTAATCATGCCCATGGCGTCTAAGAAATATTCTGCGTAGTCCTCTTGGTCACCACAGCCAAATATGGCTACTAACTTGTCTTCAAACTCAAGCTCTTCTAGCTCAGGGAAAAAATCATCCCAGTCGCATTGCGCTTCGCCATAGTACCAAGTTGGTATGCCAAAAATGAGCAAATCAAACTCAGCAATTTCTTCTTTAGTACTTTTTGCGATGTCTTTTACATCAATTAGGTTTTTGCCTAATTCTTTTTGGATCATTTTAGCGATATGTTCAGTGTTACCCGTATCGCTGCCAAAAAACAAACCCACACTTGCCATTGTTGCTACTCCGCTAAACTACTCATGCTTATTTATATTTACACACCAGATGAAATATAGACCAATTGAATGACACCTTTTACCACAAAGCCTAATGCGCCGAGGCCAAGTACGCCATATGCAACGTAACGTCCAATTTTAGGAACGTCGTTTTTTTTCATCACATCATGTACTGCATAACCCATTAATAAAAACAATAATACGAGGGTAATATTGAGTACAATATTTTCAACATACTGAAAAGTTTCTGGTGACATATAGTTAAATTCGATATTTTAAAAACAGCGCGGATAGTACCATAAAACCCAAAAAAATCGATAAAAGCACATCAAATTTCATGGCTTAAGTGTTACTAAAGCAAACCGCGTAAATGGTTTGTTATAAGCCTGTTAATGACTTGGGGTTTTTCAGCATGTAGCCAGTGTCCAGCATCCACAATTTTAGCTATCGCCGCAGGGAATTGTTGCAAAATGGTCGCCTGATGTTCGCTATTGATGTAATCCGAATTTTTCCCTTTTATAAACAAAACAGGATGTTTAAATACTACTTTGTCGCTAAGCGGCCATTGGCTAAGCTTGTCGTAGTCGTTGATGAGTTGTTCTAAATTGAAGCGCCATTTCCAATTCCTCTGTTCATCTTGATACAAACTCTTAAGCAAAAAACCCTGCGTTCCCGGATCTTTAACAAATTTAGCCAAGCTTGATTTTGCTTCTGTTCTGTTACTTAGGTGAAGTAAGTCCACTGCCGTCAAGCCATTAATGACGTTTTGATGCCTAGGAGAATAAGCGACAGGCGCAATATCCAAAATGATGAGTTTATCAATAAGAAGCGGATTAATGTATGACAGATACATCGCCACTTTGCCACCTAGAGAGTGAGCAACGATGCTAGCTTTATCTATATCTAAATTCGTTAAGGTGAGCGCGACTTTTTGCGCCCATCTTTCAAAACTGAAGCCTTCACTTCGAGGTGATTCACCGTGGTCGGGTAGATCCATGCTAATGACTTTATGCGTCGACTCAAAATCCCGCCGAATAACGCTCAAATTATCTGCACTACCAAACAGCCCGTGCAGCAAAACCAATACTGGTGCATCAGCAATGTCAGGACCATGTATTTGATAGTTTAATGTATCTAGCATGCTGGTTTCATCACATATTCGGATAATTTGGGCCACCTGCACCCTCTGGCACAACCCAATTAATATTTTGTTGGGGCTCTTTTATATCGCAGGTTTTGCAATGCACGCAGTTTTGCGCATTTATTTGAAATTGTTTTTCACCCGCTTGATTTTCAACCACTTCGTAAACGCCTGCTGGGCAATATCGCTGTGCGGGTTCATCATATTTTGCTAAGTTGATTTGAATAGGAATGCTCGGGTCTTTTAATTGTAAATGGCAAGGTTGGTCTTCTTCATGGTTTGTATTTGATAAAAAGACCGACGAAAGCTTATCGAATGAAAGCGTATTATCTGGCTTGGGGTAGTCAATTTTTGGCATACTACTGGCTGGGGCCATGCAGGCATGGTCTGGTGTAGAGTCGCTCAAGGTAAACGGTAGTTTGCCGGAAAATATATTTTGATCAAGGGTGTTGTAAGCACCACCCAAAAAGTTACCAAACTTATGAATTGCCGCACCAAAGTTACGTGAGCGATAAAGTTCGTCGTAAGCCCATGAGTTTTCAAAATTTTGGGTATATTGTACTGGGTCAATCACTTCAGAGTCGGAGCGTAGGAGCTCATAAAGCGTTTCTGCAGCAATAATCCCAGACTTCATTGCAGTATGATTACCCTTGATTTTCGAAAAATTAAGCGTGCCAGCGTTGCAGCCGACCAACAAACCACCAGGGAAGGTCATTTTAGGCAGCGAATGTATTCCGCCTTTAGCGATAGCGCGCGCACCATAAGTCACACGAGTCCCGCCTTTAAGCGTTTCGCTAATCACCGGATGATGTTTTAAGCGTTGAAACTCGTCAAACGGGCTTAGGTGAGGGTTTTTATAATTTAGGTCCACTATTAGGCCAACAAACACTTGGTTATTTTCAGCATGATATAAATAGCTTCCGCCGGTGGCATCCTTAAGCGGCCATCCTGCGGTATGCACCACTAAACCTTCTTGGTGTTGTTCTGGCGGTATATCCCAGATTTCTTTGAAACCAATAGCGTAGTGCTGTGGGCTAACGCCTTTGTCTAGCTCAAACTTTTCAATCAGGGACTTGCCCAAGTGACCGCGGCAGCCTTCTGCAAAAACGGTGTATTTAGCCGCTAGCAGCATGCCTTGCATATAAGTGTCTTTTTGTTCACCCGCTTCAGACACACCCATGTCGCCAGTAATAACACCCGCAACTCTTCCTTGTTCGTCGTAATGAACGCTTGCTGCAGCAAAGCCAGGATACACCTCAATGCCAAGGGCTTCGGCTTGTTCGCCTAGCCAGCGGCATAGGTTAGCCATGCTCACAATATAATTACCACTGTTGTGCATGGTTTTAGGTGTAATCATGTTGGGTAATTTTGTGGCGCTGCTTTCGTTTTTTAACAGATAAATGTCATCGCCTGTTACAGCGGTTTTGACTGGCGCGCCATCTTCTTTCCAATTGGGTAATAATTCGTCAAGTGCTTTGGTTTCAAAAACCGCACCCGACAATATATGCGCACCAATTTCAGAGCCTTTTTCAAGAATACAAACGTTTAATTCTTGGTTTTTTTCAATGGCGAGTTGTTTTAGTTTAATCGCAGTAGACAAGCCCGATGGACCAGCGCCTACTACCACTACGTCAAACTCCATTACTTCTCTTTCCATAAGGGACTCCGGTGGCGTATAAAAGGGTTTATAGTATTGTATTCGTCAATTCAATATTACAAGCTGTTAAAACATTGTAAGATCATTAACAGTTGCAAACGGTAATCTAGGTTGACGTTTACGTCAACTGAATATAGATTGCACCAACGCATATTTGGACTATTTGGCTATTTTTGCAACATAATGCGTATTGTTATTGGTAATTACGCTTATTTAAAGGCTTTGGCTCAAGCCTCAAAAGCGAATGCAAAGCCATGGTTCAAATACATCCTGTTTTATTAAGGTATGCTAAAGCATGCTAATCATTGTTTTTAGGGGAATATATGAAAATCTTAGTGCCGGTAAAACGCGCCATTGATTACAATGTAAAGGTACGGGTTAAGCCCGACAACTCTGACGTTGATTTAAACAACGTTAAAATGGCGATTAATCCTTTTTGTGAAATTGCGGTTGAAGAAGCTATTCGCTTAAAAGAAAAAGGCGTTGCAACTGAAATCGTTGTGGTGTCTATTGGCGAAAAAGCGGTGCAAGAAACTATTCGTACTGGTTTAGCGCTCGGTGCTGACCGCGGTATACACATCGAAACTTCTGAAAGACTAGACTCATTGCAAATAGCAAAGCTATTAAAAACAGTAGTCGATGCCGAGTCGCCTGAGCTTGTTATATTGGGCAAACAAGCAATTGATTCTGATAATAACCAAACCGGTCAAATGCTAGCAGCACTTACCGGCATGCCTCAGGGGACCTTTGCGAGCGAAGTTACAGTTGCAGACGGCAAAGTTAATGTTACCCGTGAAATTGACGGTGGTTTACAA
>CAZXTD010000043.1:0-27459 GCA_964643575.1 uncultured Glaciecola sp.
TTGTAATTTTACTACATTTGTAGTTTACTACGCTCAACCACACCAAAACACACTTGTTACTAAACTGCCACACAGTTTATTAACCACTATTTTGAGGCGAAAAATGGTTTCTGAAATGAAATGTGAACCTATCGACTTTGTTTTGTTTGGCACCCTTGGTGACCTTGCACGACGCAAACTTCTACCTTCAATATACCAGCTTGAAAAGGCGAATCTTCTGCATGAAGGTACAAAAGTCATTGGCGTTGCACGCCAAGATATTGACCATAAAAAATATGTTAAAACTGTTCGGGACAATTTCGAACAGTTTTTAGGCGAAGATATATGCGAAGAAACGTGGAAGAAGTTTATTGCACGTTTGCATTACGCAAAAATTGATATGAACGAAGCCAGCGACTATAAGAAGTTATGCGAGCATGTTGATTCAGAACGCGTAATGGTATGTTACTTCGCAACTCCCCCTTCTATATTTGGTGCAATCTGTAACGGCATGAACGCAGCAGGTGTTATCGACAAATCTTGTCGTGTCGTGCTTGAAAAGCCTATTGGGCAAGACCTTGCTTCTTCGAAAGTGATTAACGACCAAGTCGCTGAGTTTTTCCATGAAAGCCAAATTTATCGCATTGACCATTATTTGGGTAAAGAAACAGTACTCAATCTTATTGCTCTTCGCTTCGCCAATTCTATCTTTGCAACTAACTGGGATCACAATTGTATCGATCATGTGCAAATTAGTGTTGCTGAGTCGGTTGGCATAGAAGGGCGTTGGGGCTACTTTGATGATGCGGGTCAAATGCGTGATATGGTGCAGAATCACTTGTTACAAATTTTGTCACTTATTGCTATGGAGCCTCCCGCAACACTCGATGCCGACAGTATTCGCGACGAAAAGCTAAAAGTATTAAAAGCGCTTCGCCCAATTAATGCAAGTAATGTGGCGCAAAAAACAGTTAGAGGTCAATACACCTCAGGTTTTGTTAATGGTAAAGAAGTACCTGGTTACCTTGAAGAACCAGACGCAAACGAAACAAGTCGTACCGAAACTTTTGTGTCAATAAAAGCTGAAATTGATAACTGGCGCTGGGCTGGCGTTCCTTTTTACTTGCGCACAGGCAAGCGCTTACCTAAAAAGGTGAGTGAGGTCGTTATCTACTTTAAACGCCAACCGCATAATTTGTTTGGAACAAGCTTTGCCTCTTTACCTGCTAATAAAGTTGTTATTAGGCTTCAACCCGAAGAAGGCGTTGAAGTAACGGTAATGAACAAGGTGCCAGGCTTAACTAGCACAAGCTCGATGGATTTACAAAAAAGTAAGCTCGATTTAAGTTTTTCAGAAGAATTTTCTGACAAGCGCATTCCAGATGCTTATGAAAAATTAATACTTGAAGTCATGATTGGCAACCAAGCCTTGTTTGTAAGACGCGATGAAGTTGAACAAGCGTGGAAGTATGTTGACTCGATTATAGACGCTTGGAAGGCCAATAATGAAGCGCCTGAAGGCTATCAGGCGGGCACTTGGGGCCCAGTATCATCTATTGGTTTACTCGCACGAGAGGACCGAAGCTGGTACGAAAGCAAAATGAAGAAAAAGGTGAGTAAATAAGATGCCATTATTAAGTCACGAATTTACCGATAAAGCCCAGTTGAACGAAGGGTTTGGTCGTAAGATAGTCGAAATACTCGAACTCGCTATATCGGACCATGGTAAGGCGTCTATTGCAGTGAGCGGCGGATCGACGCCAAAACCTTTGTTTGCTTTTTTATCAACCCAGTCTCTTGCTTGGGACAAAGTGAATATCACGCTAGTCGACGACAGATGGCTCGATGATTCACACAAAGACAGTAATGAAAAATTGGTTAAAGAGAACTTATTGGTCAACAAAGCATCTGCTGCAAACTTTGTTTCGCTTAAAACATCTGATGACAATGCTGTTGACGCTGAAACCACAATCAGTGAACGTATTGACGCAGTCGCGGATGGGTTTGACGTCCTAATATTGGGTATGGGTGAAGATGGCCACACCGCTTCACTTTTCCCTTGTAGCGAACAGATTAAAGAGGGCCTCAATTTAGAAAGAGCCTTTTCTGCTATTGCTACGCAACCTACTACGGCACCTTATCAGCGCATGTCGATGTCTTTAGCGAAAATCATCAAAGCTAAAAACGTATTCTTACATCTCACTGGAGATACTAAGAAACAAGTGCTCAATCAAGCTATTGCCAACCACACAAGTTTAGAAAAGCCCATTAAAGCAGTATGTGAAAATACAACTGTTAATTTAATGTGGGCGCCTTAAGGATTTAATCATGAACACGATTATTCAAGAAGTCACCGACCGTATTATCGAGCGCAGCAAAGTATCACGCGCGGCTTATTTAGCAAAAATTGATAAAGCACGCAGACAAGGACCCCATCGTGGTGCATTGTCGTGCGGCAACCTTGCGCACGGTTTTGCTGCCTGCGGCGCAGAAGATAAGTCAGATTTACGTAGCATGACAAAAGCGAATGTTGCGATTGTTTCTTCATATAACGACATGCTAAGCGCACATCAACCATACGAAACTTACCCACAATTATTGAAGCAAGCGGTAAGTGAAGTAGGCAGTGTAGCCCAATTTGCAGGCGGTGTGCCGGCAATGTGTGACGGTGTTACGCAAGGTAATGCGGGTATGGAACTCAGCTTAATGAGCCGCGACAACATTGCAATGGGCGCTGCTATTGGCCTTTCTCATAATATGTTTGATGCCGCATTGATGCTAGGCATATGCGATAAAATTGTACCAGGATTGTTATTAGGTGGGTTGAGCTTTGGACATTTACCCACGGTTTTTGTGCCAGCAGGCCCGATGCCATCAGGCTTGCCGAATAAAGAAAAAGCGCGGGTAAGACAACAATTTGCTGAAGGTAAAGTAGGGCGAGATGCGCTTCTAGAAGCTGAATCTCAAAGTTACCATTCTGCAGGGACTTGTACCTTTTATGGAACTGCAAACAGTAATCAATTAGTCGTTGAAGTAATGGGCTTACATTTGCCCGGCGCTTCGTTCGTTAACCCAGGTACTGAATTACGCGACGCACTTACCAAAGCAGCGGCTGTGCAGTCGACTCGCTTAACTGATTTAGGCGACAATTATATGCCAATTGGCCACATTGTTGACGCAAAGTCGATGGTAAATGGCATAGTAGCGCTATTAGCAACAGGCGGCTCTACTAACCACACCATGCACTTAGTTGCTGTAGCGCGCGCTGCCGGTTTAATCGTTAACTGGGATGATTTTGCTGACTTATCTAAAGCGACTCCATTGATAACGCGTATTTATCCAAATGGCTCAGCGGATATAAACCACTTTACTGCTGCTGGCGGCATGGCCTTGTTGTTTAAACAATTGCTAGACGCCGGTTTGATACATAATGATGTGAACACGATATGTGGTGAAGGCCTAGACCGCTATACCAAAGAGCCCCGATTAGTTGACGGCGAGCTAACTTGGGTCGATGGCGTGGCAGAGTCTGCTGACCTCGACGTTTTTGCACCGGTAAATAAACCCTTTAAAGCTGACGGTGGCCTGTCGGTATTATCAGGTAACTTAGGTCGCTCGGTAATGAAAACCTCAGCTCTGCGCAATCCTATTTGTAAATTAAAAGCCCCCGCGGTTGTGTTTGATGACCAATACGCCCTAGACGCTGCTTTTCAAGCCGGTGATCTAGATAAAGACTGCATTGTGGTTGTTCGCTATCAAGGGCCCGCAGCAATCGGTATGCCTGAGTTACACCGGCTTACACCGCCTTTAGGCGTATTACAAGACCGCGGGTTTAAAGTGGCACTAGTGACCGATGGCAGAATGTCGGGTGCATCGGGTAAAGTACCAGCGGCCATTCATCTTACGCCAGAAGCCTTCAACGGCGGTGTAATTGGCAAGATACACGACGGTGACATCATTGAAATCGATACTGCCAGTGGCGAGTTAACGCTTCATGTTGAACAGGATGTGTTAGATTCCCGTGAGCAAAAAGAGCTCAACCTGACCGATAGCCATCAAGGTATGGGCCGCGAACTCTTTGCTGGTATGCGTTCTACCTTAACGGGTGCAGAGCAAGGCGCTTGTTCGTTGTTTGTTGAACAAGACCGCCTAGACGCGGGAGCTTTATAACATGAGTGCACAAATGGGTTCACGTTTTGTTGCTGATGTGGGCGGCACCAATATTCGTTTAGCCCTCATCGAAAATGGCCGTATTGCAAAAATAGAAAAGTACCTATGCGCCAATTTTGAAAGCATTGGTGAAGCCATTTTGCATTTTCAAAAGCAAACTATCGATTCCACGTTCAGTGCAGGCTGTATTGCGATTGCTTGTCCGGTTAATGATGATATGGTCAAGATGACCAATCACACCTGGGTGTTCTCACAAACATCGCTTAAGGCAGAATTAAGTCTCGATAATTTGTTCGTAATTAATGATTTTACTGCAGTGGCGCACTCTTTGCCGACTTTGAATCACAATCAAGTGGTTCAAATTGGGAAGGGGCATGCGAAAGAACTTGGCAATATCGCCGTTTTCGGCCCTGGTACAGGCTTAGGTGTTGAACACCTCACATCTACCACTAGCGGTTGGCAAACCCTTGACGGTGAAGGCGGTCATGTTGATTTTGCGCCCACTGATGAAAATGACATTATTGTGTGGCGCTATCTGACCAATAAACTTGGCAGGGCATCGGCTGAAGAAGTTTTATCAGGCCGAGGCATAGTCAATATATACAAAGCTTTTTGCGAACATCATGATCAAGTCGCTCTTTATAGCGAGCCTGCAGATGTGACAAAAGCAGGCTTAGATAATTCTGACCCGATGGCTCGTTTAGCCATAGAACAATTTTGCCGTGTGATGGGCAGTTTTGCGGGTAATTTAGCCCTTAATTTATGCACCACGGGTGGTATTTTTATTGGCGGTGGCGTTACTAGCCGCTTGGGCGATTTCTTTATCAATAGCGATTTCAGGCGTTACTTTGAGGCAAAAGGCGACTTTGCCCATTATGTACGTGATATCCCAACCTATTTAATAAAAGAGCCAGATCATGGACTGTTAGGTGCACTGGCTTACCTCACACAACAAACACAGAGAAGCAACGATGATGAATAATTGGAAAATATCCTCAGCAGAAGTTTTTAGTCAAGGGCCAGTTGTGCCCGTGCTTGTAATAGAGCGAGTCGAGGATGCGATTCCAATTGCAAAAGCCCTCATGGCGGGTGGTATAAAAGTATTGGAAGTGACCTTGAGAACTGAAGCTGCAATTGATGTGATTTCAGCCATTGCTAAAAATGTCCCTGATGCCTACATAGGCGCAGGTACAGTGACTAATCGTGAACAGCTCAAAGCAGTTACTGATGCTGGCGCAAAGTTCGCCATTAGTCCAGGCCTAACAGCGGACTTATTAGCAGCCGGTAAAGAAGGCTCAATTCCATTAATTCCAGGTGTTTCAAACATCTCAGATTTAATGAAAGCGAATGATGCTGGTTATGATCATTTGAAATTTTTTCCTGCAGAAGCCGCAGGCGGCGTGAAGGCGCTCAAATCAATTGGCGGACCATTCCCAAATACTGTTTTTTGTCCCACTGGTGGCATTGGTATAGCCAACTACAAAGAATACTTGTCGTTGCCAAACGTAGCTTGCGTTGGCGGGTCTTGGTTAGCACCAACAGATGCTATCGAAAATGGCGACTGGCAGGTTTTGACCGACTTGGCTAAGCAAGTAACACAGTAAGCGTTAAAAGTGCGATAGAAGCCGATGCACCGGCTTCTATCGTATTATCTGTTCAAGTGTGTGGGTCATGCCGGGCGATATGCTTATTGCTGGCATATTTGCTGCCTCAACGCACAACATAGTTCGATATCCGTCATCTTCCATATCACGCATCTCTTTCGATAAGTCCTGCCAGGGGTTCCAAACCACAATGCTGTTGTGGCCAAATTGCTCTATCGTCTGCTGGTAATCACTAGTTTTTGAATACAACTTTACGCTCTGCGCTTTTTCAAAGTGAGTATTTGCATGAACTCGGTCCACTTCTTGATTAATTTTATAAGGCGACGGGCTTTGATTGTTATAAGAGTCGCTAGGTTTGTCGTAATAATCACCATCAAGCCCTTCAATTTGGATATTTGTAATGTCAGGTACAGCAAAATAACTATGCAAGGCTTGGCTGATATACTGTGTTTCTTCGCTTTGGTTAGTGGTAATAAGGCTCATGTTTAGGGTATCTGTCAAAGTCACTTTCAAAACTAGGTTAAGTTTTGTGTAAGCATGTAAATCGACTTGCTGCGGGCTGAGTTTAATAGTAACAATTTCATTGTTATCTTGTTCATCAATGCTCAGAACCTGCCATACTTGGCTTCTTACAAAACCATGATTAGGGTGTATAGACTTTACTAAGGCCTTTTCACGTTCTTGTTTACTGATGAATTCTTCAGTTATGCATGCGTCGAGATGGCTTGCGTAACTACCAAACCAAGGACAGCATATTGGCACACCGCCCCTAATAGGAGATTTCCCATCAAAAACTGCCTTGTCGCTTAGCCAGAGCCTTTCTTTACCATCTTTTTTATTAATAAACGAAAGTAGGTGGCCGCCAAAAAAACTGAGCTTAGCACTCGCTTTGGTGGTATTTATATTCAAACATAGCCCATGCTGGTCATCACTTAGGCTTACTGTATTGCTCATTTCTAGCAATTCATTAATCGACAAAATGGGCATTAGGTTTCCTTAAAATAAAGCTATTGATTGTAGACAAAAAAAAGCGGCACAAGGCCGCTTAAAAGTATTTCGCTATTACTAGCGTAGGGAATAAAACCTGTATTGATTAAATACCTATTTTGAAATGTGTGCAACCAAATCGAGCACACGGTTTGAATAACCCATTTCATTGTCATACCACGATACTACTTTCACAAACGTGTCGGTAAGCGCGATACCCGCATCCGCATCGAAGATAGATGATAAGGTGTCACCGACAAAGTCGTTCGATACAACGGCATCTTCGGTGTAACCAAGCACGCCTTTTAGGCTAGTTTCTGAAGCTTCTTTCATTACGCGACAAATTTCTTCGTAGCTCGCGCCTTTAGCGAGATTAACCGTAAGGTCAACAACTGAGACATCAGCGGTAGGGACTCTAAATGCCATACCAGTAAGCTTTCCGTTAAGTGCAGGAATTACTTTTCCTACGGCTTTTGCGGCACCAGTAGATGAAGGAATGATGTTTTGCAAAGCACCGCGGCCGCCACGCCAGTCTTTGTGAGACGGACCATCAACGGTTTTTTGTGTTGCAGTCGTTGCATGAACGGTGGTCATTAAGCCATCAACAATACCAAAATTGTCGTTCAATACTTTTGCGATTGGAGCCAAGCAGTTAGTAGTGCAAGAGGCGTTTGATACAATCGCTTGCCCTGCATATTCTTCATGGTTAACGCCCATTACAAACATAGGAGTCGCGTCTTTACTTGGCGCAGAAAGTACCACTTTCTTGGCACCAGCATCAATATGAGGCTGAGCACTTTCTTCGGTTAAAAACAAGCCGGTAGATTCAACCACTACGTCTACGCCCACTTCACCCCAAGCTAGGTCACTTGGATTGCGCTCGCTTGTAACCCGAACTGTTTTGCCGTTGACAACTAAACCGCCATCGGTGACTTCTACAGTGCCGTTAAAGCGACCATGCGTAGAATCATATTTTAACATATATGCAATATAATCGAGATCCAACAAATCGTTGATTGCTACTACTTCAATGTCACTTCGTTGGGCTGCTGCGCGCATCACCAACCGGCCAATGCGGCCAAAGCCGTTTATACCTAGTTTAATCGCCATTTAGACCTCTATATTTTGATATGTAATTAAATTACGAAAATTATGCACAATATTTTCCTCAAATGCAAAATTATATTAACAACTGTTGTTTTATTACGGATATACTGTTGTTCTTAAAAGCTTAACTATTTTATTGGCTTAAAGTGATCCCGCAGATGTGATATACATTAATTTTGAGCTATGCAAACGTATTCAACTTGGTAATTGTGCGAGTTAATGAATAATGCGAAGCTCTAAAGTTTAATAAAATGTAAATTACCCAGCATTGTTAGGGCTAGGAACAAAAAATATATGACACAAGCAATCGATTATCTAATTGAGCAGCGCGGAATAGGCTCTGATTTTATTGATGCGTGGGGTAAGCCTGCGAAAATAGAGAAGCACAATCAACAAAAGCTGCTGCAAGCAATGGGCTACTCGCTAGACAACGAAGCTTTGCTAATTGAACAGATTGAAGATGAAGCAATAGAATATTGGATGAGTGCCTTGTCGCCTGTCAAGGTGATAAGAGCTGGCGAACAGTTGCGTTTGCTCATGCGCACGAGCATTGCACTTGCTGGCAAAACACACTCGATTAAAATTGTGTTGGAGTCGGGCCAGAGTATTACGCATAAGTTTGTACCGGTTGATTCTGTGCTAGTTGCTAGTCAAGAGATTGATGGGCTCGAATGGCAAGAGTATCAAATTGATTTACCGACTTGCAAAACCTTGGGTTATCATCAAATTCAGCTGACTACTAATCGCAAAATAATTGCGCGCAGCTTACTTATTGTGGCACCTAAGTCTTGTTATATCCCAAAGGCAATTAAGCAAGGAAAAAAGGTATGGGGCTTAAGCGTTCAGTTGTATTGTGTTCGCAGTCACCGTAACTGGGGAATTGGCGACTTTACGGATTTGGTCAATTTAGCTGAGCAAGCGGCTGCCCAAGGCGCAGATTTTATTGGTCTGAATCCTATTCACTCTTTATATCCGGCGAATCCAGATGCCTGTAGCCCTTATGGTCCAAGTTCTAGACGATGGTTGAATCACCTATATCTTGATGTACAAAGTATTCCTTGTTTTGATGATGCAAGTGTCCAAGCTTGGTATAACACAAGCGAGGTACAAACTACTTTAGATAAACTTCGTGCAGTTGAATTTGTCGACTATATTGGTGTTAGTAAAATTAAATTTGAAGCCTTAGAGCTTGTCTTTAAGGTGTTTTCTAAGCAATATTTAAGTAAAAAGACGAGTCAAAAAGAAGCGTTTGCCAAATTTGTAAAAGAAGGTGGTAATAGTTTAAAAACCCTTGCGATTTTTGAAGCGCTGCAAATGTCTCTGCTAGAACAAGGTAAAGAGTGCTGGGGTTGGCCGGTCTTCCCTGAAGAAATGCAGTCTGCTGAAAGTGCAGAAGTCGCTGAGTTTGCCAAAAAGAACAAAAAACGTGTCGATTTCTTTTTGTTTTTGCAATGGCAATCGTCACTTCAGTTTGAAAAAGCAAGCAAAGCTGCGACAAAAAGCGGAATGGAAATAGGCATATATCGCGACCTAGCAGTAGGTGTAAGCGAAGGTGGCGCTGAAATTTGGGGCAACAAATCGTTATATTGCACCGACGTAAGTGTAGGTGCTCCGCCCGATATTCTTGGGCCACTTGGTCAAAAGTGGGGCTTGCCGCCGATGGATCCTGCGCAGCTAAGCCAGCAACAATATCAGCCTATTACCGACATGTTTGCCTCTAATATGAAAGCTTCTGGTGCGCTTCGCATCGACCACGTAATGGCTTTGTTACGCCTTTGGTGGGTTCACAAAGACGATGATGCAAGCCAAGGTGCTTATGTGAATTATCCGGTCGATGATTTATTGGCAATTTTAGCACTTGAGAGCCATCGCAATAAAAGCATGGTAATCGGTGAAGACCTTGGCACGGTGCCAGACAGTATTAGAGATAAACTTCAACAAAACGGAATGTTCTCGTATCGATTATTCTTTTTTGAACAGGCCGAAGATGGCGGTTTTTATTCGCCATCACATTACCCAGAGCAATCAATGGCAACACTCACTACTCATGACATGCCTACCTTGAGCGGCTTTTGGCACTGTGACGATTTGGCCTTAGGCAAAGAAGTTGGCTTGTATCCCGATCAGGACGTACTTAATCATTTATATGATGTTCGTCATGAAAATAAACAGCATATTTTAAACAGTTTGCATGGCCATCATTCAATCGATAGTAATATTAGCCCCGATGTAAACTACGTAGGAATGAGCACCGAACTAAACTATGGGATGCAAACACACATGGCAACTGGGTCGAGCGCTTTGTTGAGCCTGCAGCTAGAAGATTGGTTGCAAATGGATAAACCTGTTAACATTCCAGGGACGTTTAACGAATATCCTAATTGGAAGCGTAAGTTAAGTCACAATTTAGAAGATATTTTTAATCAAGAGCCAATTAAACATCTTACTGCAGAGTTAACGAAACGCAGAGAGCAAGCGAGTCGATAGGCGCAGTCTACGCTAATACGTGACAAACGCTTGTGCGCAAGCTCATATATTTTTAAATAAACGTGGGTTAAACCACAATAGAGGTCGTGAATGGATTTTGAACATCAACTGGCAAGCGGCACCTGCTCGCAACCCTTTTCTCATTTAGGTTGGCAGCAAAAAGATTCTCAAACTACGGTTACAGTTTGGTTTCAACATGCAAGTAGTGTGAACTTAGTTGATGTAAAAACAGGCAAGAAGCTTGCGAGTCTAAAGCAAAACCATGCCGGCGTTTTTAGTGTAACTCTGCCTAAAACAAAGCAAAAGTACCGTTTATACGAAGTTGTTGTTCAAACCCAAGAGGGTGAACATCGTTATCTTGACCCCTATCAATTTCAAGATTTTGCCTACCAAGCTTTGCATTATATCGACCATGCCCCAGAAAATCTTTACCGTCAAGCCGGTGCGCAGCTTACCAGCGTTGAACTAGATGGTAAGGTTATTGATGGTGTGCGATTTGCGGTTTTTGCACCCAATGCCAGTGCGGTTTCCTTAATCGGTGATTTTAATTATTGGGACAAGAACGCCTTGCCTATGCAGCGTTCAGATATGGGCTATTGGGTTTTATTTGTGCCAGGTATAAAACCGGGTGCAGAATACAAATATGCTATTCGAGATGCTCATGGTATGCCTTTGCCTGACAAATCAGACCCGCTTGGATTTAGTCAGCATCAATATCCTTCTCACGCATCGGTTGTATATGATCACGATGCCTACAAATGGAAAGATGCTAAATGGCAAAAAGCAAAACAAAAGAGCAATCCTTATCACCAAGCTATGAGCATGTACGAAGTCCATTTAGGGTCATGGAAGCGTCCTGATGACCCTGATAGACGTTATTTAAGCTACAAAGAGATGGCCGAAGACTTGGTTGCTTATGTCAAAGATATGGGCTTCACGCATATCGAAGTTCTGCCTGTATCTGAATTCCCCTTTGATGGGTCGTGGGGATACCAGCCAGTTGGCTTGTTTGCGCCAACCAGTCGCTTTGGTTCACCCGACGATTTCAAGTTCTTTGTAGATATTTGTCACCAAGCAGGAATAGGCGTGATTATCGATTGGGTACCTGCCCATTTTCCTGAAGACGGACACGGGCTCGCACGCTTTGACGGCACGCATGTATACGAATATGAAGACCCACGAAAGGGCTGGCACCCTGATTGGAACTCCTGTATTTATGATTTTGGTAAAGACACGGTTCGTCAGTTTTTGGTGGCTAACGCTTTGTTTTGGTTTGACAAATTTAAGGTCGATGGTATTCGTGTAGATGCCGTTGCGTCTATGCTCTATCTCGATTATTCGCGTAATGATGGTGAGTGGATACCCAATGGCGACGGCGGTAATCATAACTACGAGGCCATTAGCCTGCTTAAATGGATGAACACTGAGGTGTATGCCAAATTCCCTCATGCAGTCACCATTGCTGAAGAATCCACCTCATTTGCTGGCGTGTCGCGTCCTGTATCTGGTGGTGGTCTGGGGTTTGGTTTTAAGTGGAATATGGGCTGGATGCATGATTCTTTGCATTACATCGCCAAAGACCCAGCATATAGGCGATATCATCACGGCGAACTGACATTTTCGATGGTTTATGCGTTTGATGAAAATTTTGTTTTGCCAATATCTCACGACGAAGTCGTGCACGGTAAAGGCTCAATGTTGCAAAAAATGCCAGGTGATGATTGGCAAAAGTTCGCCAATTTGCGCGCTTATTACGGTTTTATGTTTGCCCACCCAGGCAAAAAATTACAATTTATGGGCAATGAGCTGGCACCGTGGAACGAATGGAATCATGATGCGTCTTTAAATTGGTCTGATTTAGAATTTACCCCGCACACAGGAATGCAAAGATTATACAAAGCGCTCAATCACCTGTACCAAAATGAAAAAGCTTTGCATCAGCTCGACCATGCTGCTGAAGGTTTTCAGTGGATAGATTTGCACAACAATGAGCAGTCGGTGCTTTCGTTTGCCAGATACGCTAAAGATGCTAAAGAGACGATTATTGCAGTATCAAACTTTACGCCTTTAGTGCAGCAAAACTTCCGTTTGGGTGTGCCTAATAAAGGCCGTTACCAGCTGCTTCTTAATAGTGATGACGAGGCTTTTGGTGGTAGTGGTTACTGGGGCGAGACGCAAGAAAACACAGCAAACGACGTGACTACGTCAAACATTATTGCAAGCCAAGAGATTGCATGGAACGCACTAGACAATAGTATAGAGATTATATTGCCTCCATTAGCCACTCTCTTTTTTAAACTAGTTTAGGCGCAATGCATTGACACAATCTAATAGATATAAGTCTGAATCGTTCAGTTTTGATGATTTTACTTTGCAAAAGGGTTGCGTAAACCCATTCGGGGCTGACTTACAAGATCACGGGTGCAATTTCTCGATATATGCACCCGATGCAGAAGAAGTGTTTATTTGTTTATTTTCAAGCGATGAAAAACCCCTTGCACAAATTGCCTTAAAAGAGCGTATGCAATCAAAATGGTTTGGGTTTATCGAAAACGTAAGTGCGCAGCACCTTTATGGCGTTCGTGTGCGACCCAAAGCACATCGTCAAACCCATCCAGACTCCAGTGTCAATAAACTGCTCATAGACCCTTACGCCAAAGGCTTAAACAGAGCACTTAATTGGGATCCAAATTTGTATGAGGGTGATTCTCATAAAATGATACCTAAAGCGCAGATAGTGCCAACAGATTCAGTTGAATCGACGCAAAAGCTTTCGCCTATAGGGCTTGCAGAGCAAAAACGGGTTATCTATGAAGCGCATGTTAAAGGGATAAGTGCTCAGCACCCGGATGTTCCACAACAACAGCGCGGGACGTATTTAGGTGCTTGTCATCCTAGCATTATTAAACACTTACAAGACTTAGGCATAAGCAGCGTACAGTTTATGCCTTTAATGGCGTTTATGCCTGAGCCTTTTATTACTCGTAAAGGCTTAACCAATTATTGGGGCTATAACCCCATTAATTTTTTCGCTGCAGAACCCCGTTATGCCATCAAAGACGCGGTAAGCGAATGCAAGACGATGATTAGTGAGTATCGTAAAGCGGGCCTAGAGGTAATTTTGGACGTTGTTTTTAATCATACTTGTGAGTCGGGTTATGATGGACCTGTGATTAGTTTTAAAGGTTTGTGCGAATCTCATGCCTACTTAATTGAACACAATGACGAATCGGACGATCTACAATACTTGAATTACTCGGGTTGTGGCAATACCTTAAAAGTTTCTGACACCTTTATTATGACGATGTTAATAGACGCGCTTCGTTACTGGGTGACTAATATGGGCGTGTCGGGATTCCGGTTCGACCTTGCAAGTATTGTAGGCCGAGAAGTCTATGAATTTAAAAACACTGCGGCGTTTTTTAAAATTTTAAAGCAAGACCCAGTATTAAAACACGCCGTAATGATTGCCGAGCCTTGGGATATTGGACCCGGTGGTTATCAATTAGGCCATTACCCTGACCAGTGGCTGGAAGTGAACGACAAATACCGCGATGTGGTTAGAGGTTTTTGGCGAGGCGACAAGGGCTTAAAAGGACAATTTGCGACACGCTTTATGGGCTCACGAGACATCTTTAGGAAAAATGTTAGAGCAATGCACGCAAGCATTAATAATGTGACTTACCACGACGGTTATACCTTGCACGATATTGTGACTTACGAACAAAAGCATAACTTAGCTAATTTAGAAGAAAATCGAGACGGTCATAACCATAATTTGACTAACAACTATGGCGTTGAGGGCGAAACTGACGACTTGTCGATTATCAACTTAAGAGAGCAGCAAAAACGTAATCTATTTGCTACCTTAATGTTAAGTCAGGGTACGCCACACATACTCGGTGGAGACGAGCTTAGCCGAACGCAACAAGGTAATAATAACGCCTACTGCCAAGACAACAGTATAAACTGGTTTAAATGGGAGTTGAATAAGCGCCAAGAGGCTTTTATGCACTTTTGCCGCTATGCAATTGCCCTTCGCAACCAACATCCAATTTTGCAACAAATGTGTTTTGCAGACGACCGTTTCGATAACAAACAAAATATTCTAGTGGCCGACTGGTATCGTCGCGATGGTACGCATAAAACCGATATTGATTGGGTTAACCACGAACATTATTGTTTTGCGTTACATGTTGTGGGTGAGCTTGAAGAACCTAATAATAAAGGCCATCTCGAACAGGAATGGCTGTTTTGCATTAACAGCAAGGCAGAAGACAGAGAGTTTACCGTGCCTTTGTTGGCTGATTCTGCTCATTGGCAATGTATGCTTGATACTGCGCTTAAAGATACGCGTTTATATAGCAAGCAAAAAATTGAGCCAATATTTGAAATGAGCGCTCGTTCATTTCGTTTATATAAAAAGTTTTAAAAGGCGAAACCTGACGGTTTTGCCTTTTTACAACGACATTAGTCGTAATTCTTATCTTTTTTAAATGTAATTTAATTACATTTATGTTTTCAAATAACCCTATTATTCATCTTCGTTTTTGAGTGATTGAGTCAAGTGAGCTTCCTTCATTGTGTGCGTTAGTCAAATTGTCGGATTATGATGTCTTTTTACTGAAAAAAGCAGTCATATTCTGCTTAGCCAGCACAAACTGAAAGTTTTCTCCAATTTGGAATTAATCCCGACTTTGCATAGAATGCGCGCGACAACATGGCTTAGTCGTGTTTTTTATTGATATTTTTAGGATAGGACAGCGCGCAATGAATCAGCAGTTTGAGCAAGAGTTACAATCAAGTTGGCAGGAACGTCAGGAATATGCCGAGAAAATGCTACCCATTATTGGTAACTTATATCGTAATCACACCATCGAAATTACAGTTTATGGAAGAACACTACTAAATGCCAGTGTCATTGATTTGATTAAGGCACATCGCAGCGTTCGCTTGTTTGAAGGCGTTAAATTAAGACTTCGAGAAAGCTGGCCTGTACTAGAATTAATCAGCAAAATGAAACTAGGCCCTTGCGAAATAGACATCGGTAAACTTGCTTATGAGTTTCACTACGGTAAGGCGAAACAACAAGAAGACTTAACTGCTTATTTAAATGATGCTTTAAGCGAAGTACATAATCAAGCCGACGAACATGAACCACGTGATGTGGTGCTTTATGGGTTTGGCCGTATTGGCCGATTACTTGCTCGTTTGATGATTGAACGCCAAGGTAAAGCCAATAAGCTGCGCCTAAAAGCGATTGTTGTGCGCGGCGGTAAAGATGGTGATCTTGAAAAACGTGCAAGCTTACTGCGTCGGGACTCTGTTCATGGACCATTCAACGGAAGCATCACTGTCGATAACGAACGTAAAGCAATCAAGGCTAACGGTGCTTTTATTCAAGTGATTTATGCGAATCATCCGAGTGAGGTTGATTACACAAAATATGGTATAAAAGATGCTATCGTCGTCGATAATACGGGTATGTGGCGCGATAAAGATGGCTTAGGTCAGCACCTTGAAGCAAAAGGGGCGGCCAAAGTACTGCTAACTGCGCCTGGTAAAGGCGATATTAAAAATATCGTACACGGCGTCAATCAAAAAGACATTCTTGATGAAGACAGTATTTTGTCGGCAGCGTCATGCACGACTAATGCAATCACACCTGTACTGAAAGCCTTAGATGAAGAATATGGCATTGAAGGCGGTCATGTTGAAACCGTACATTCGTTTACCAACGATCAAAACCTCATTGATAACTACCACAAGGCGGATAGAAGAGGGCGTGCGGCCTCTTTGAATATGGTTATTACAGAAACAGGTGCAGCAAGCGCCGTGGCTAAGGCCTACCCTAAATTAGCCGGTAAATTAACAGGTAACGCGATTAGAGTGCCAACGCCTAATGTATCAATGGCTATTTTAAACTTACAGCTAAATAGCGAATCTGATAAAGATAGTATAAACGCATATTTACGCAATGCCTCTTTGTTCTCTGACCTACAACATCAAATTGACTATACGGCATCTACAGAGATCGTTTCTACCGATTTGGTGGGTACCAGAGCACCTTCTATTGTTGATTCACAAGCAACTATTGTTTCCGGCAATAGGGCGACTTTATACGTGTGGTACGATAACGAATTCGGTTATAGCTGTCAGGTAATGCGAGTGGTTAATGATATGGCCAATTTAAGCGTTCCGCTTATCCCGTCTGCGTAAGCATTACTAGATACTTATATTAGAATAGTCATTCAGTGCTAGCAAAGCTACCTATTGTGAAAGCAATAGGCAGCTTTTTTTTGTTTCATGTTTAGCAAAACGATATTGTTTGCTAGTATTACTGCTATAAGAAAAATAAAAACCATCAAACGAGCATAAGAAAACTGCCTATGAATACCATCGTAGTAACAAGCAATTTTGACAGCGGCAACATCAACGTGATTTGTGCTGATTCTCCAGACAATATTCAACTTAGTATTAATAAAGACAATCAATCTGATTTTTATCAGTGGTTTCATTTTAAACTGCATTCTCGCCCCTTTATCAATCATGTCATTAGTATTACAAACTTAGCTAAGTCGTCTTACCCTGATGGATGGCAGGGCTACCAAGCGCTTGCATCCTACGACAGACAAGAGTGGTTTAGGGTCGACACATCGTTTGACGGCGACAATTTGACCATCGACTTTACGCCCGAGTATGACAGTGTGTATTTTGCTTACTTCATTCCCTATAGTTATGAGCGACATCTTGACCTGATTGCACATGCCCAAATGAGTTTTGATTGTCGTCATGAACTGCTTGGCTTCACGCTCGACAAGCGTGAAATTAATTTGCTTGTAGTGGGCGACGAAAATAGTCCTAACAATAACGCCGGAAAGCCTAAAAACAAAGTATGGATCAGTGCACGCCAACATCCTGGCGAAACAATGGCCGAATGGCTTGTTGAAGGCCTATTAAATAGGTTATTAGATGAAGACGATGGTATCGCAAGGGCCTTATTGCAGGATAATGTATTTTATATCGTGCCAAACATGAACCCAGATGGCAGCGCGCGGGGACACTTACGCACCAATGCAGTAGGCGCAAACCTTAATAGAGAGTGGCAATCCCCAAGCGAAGAACGAAGCCCTGAGGTCTTGCATGTATTAAACAAAATGCAAGAAACAGGAGTTGATATTTACCTTGATGTCCATGGTGATGAAGCTTTGCCTTACAACTTTGTTGCAGGTAGCGAAGGCGACCCTAACTACAATGAGAGGATAAAAGGCTTAGAAGATACATTCAAACAGGCCCTATTAATGGCAACGCCGGAGTTTCAAGATGAATTTGGTTACGACAAAGATGAGCCAGGAAAAGCTAATCTAACTGTTGGTAGCAATGCGGTAGGGCACAGGTTTTCATGTTTGTCCTACACCCTAGAAATGCCCTTTAAAGATAATGCTAATTTACCAGATGCGAGTTATGGGTGGTCAGTGCCGCGCTGCAAGCAATTAGGCGAAGACGTATTGATTGCGATTAAAGCTGTAAGTGATAAGCTAATTAGAGAATAAAGGAAACAATAAGCGCGCCAGTGATAAGATGCTGCGCTGCATATGTGTTACAAACAATTTAACGATAAAAACAAAATAACAATAAAAACACAATAAATAAAAGGAACGCAACATTGGACGCTTTACACGATTTTTTTAAACTGCTCGACAGCTTTTTGGGAGGCGCATGGTGGTTTCCCTATGTTTTACTCGGTACCGGCGCATTTTTTACTATTTACCTAAAATTCCCGCAAATACGTTACTTTAAGCACGCTTGGAAAGTAGTTTCGGGTAAGCTAGATAAAGGTGATGAGCCCGGCGATACTACGCACTTCCAATCATTAGCAACGGCCTTATCAGGTACTGTAGGCACGGGTAATATTGGCGGCGTAGCCTTGGCAATATTCTTGGGTGGCCCGGCAGCACTGTTCTGGATGTGGGCGACTGCTTTTTTTGGTATGACGACTAAATTTGTTGAAGTCACATTGTCTCATAAGTATCGCGATAAAACGCCAGATGGTACTTTTGCTGGCGGTCCCATGTATTACATGGACAAGCGTTTAAACATGAAATGGTTAGCCGTAGCCTTTGCTGTTGCCACTGTTATTTCTTCTTTTGGCACAGGTAACTTGCCGCAAAGTAACAGCATTGCAATAACGATGGAAGCCACTTTTGGCATCGAGCCATGGATTGTGGGGTCGGTATTAGCGGTATTGCTTGGTTTAGTCATTATTGGTGGTATCTCTCGTATTGCCGCTGTTACGTCTAAAATTGTTCCTTTCATGGCCATTGTCTACATTATTGGCGCTTTTACGGTTATTTTTGCGAATCTTGAGAATGTTGGCCCAGCCTTTGTTTCCGTCTTCGCAGACGCGTTTACCGGGTCTGCAGCGGTTGGCGGCTTTTTAGGTGCAAGTTTTGCGTATGCATTTAACCGAGGTGTTAATCGAGGGCTATTTTCTAACGAAGCGGGTCAGGGTTCTGCGCCTATCGCCCATGCTGCGGCAAAAACAAAAGAGCCTGTTTCTGAAGGTATGGTGTCAATACTAGAACCTTTTATCGATACTATTATCATTTGTACTATTACGGGCTTGGTTATTTTGTCATCAGGTGTGTGGAACGAAAAACATGAAAACATTTTTGACCGTTCAGATATGTATTTTATTGAAGGTAATTACGGGCAAGATAACCAAGAGGATTCGGTAAATGTTTTCAAATACCTCAATGATATTGAAGGGTCGAGTGTAACTCCATTTAACGGCGAAATATCAGTGGTTAATGGTGCAGCAGTTAGCTCAGGCTACACATTGATAAATGCTCGCTCATTTGCTGAAGACGTTACATATTACGTCAGTTCACTCGAAGACCCTTTTACCGGCACACTGATTATTGAGGACGGGGCAATTAAACGTGACAACATTATGGTGCAAGGTAAATCATTGATTCATTCGGCGACACTCACCACTAAAGCCTTTACTAAAGGGTTCATGGGGGAGTATGGGCAATATATTGTATCGATTGGCTTACTTTTGTTTGCCTTTTCTACAGCAATAGCATGGTCGTATTATGGCGATCGAGCCATGACTTATTTGCTTGGGCCAGCATCAGTTATGCCCTATCGCGTGATTTATGTGTTCGGTTTTTTGTGGGCTGCGGTGTCTGATACTACATTGGTTTGGACCTTGTCTGCGGTTGCAATTGTGGTGATGACCCTGCCTAACTTATTCGGTATACTATTGCTTAGAAAAGAAATGAAAGAGTCGGTTGATTCTTACTGGGCTAAAATCAAAAAATAAAGCCCAATGAAAGTCTTGGTAGAATAGCGGTTTAAGCGTAAATACCAACAAATAGGAAAAGCCAAAGCGGTTAATTTTGCTTTGGCTTTTTATCAATTTAAGCAAGCGTTAATGGAGTCTATATGGCGATTATAAGTTGTCCGGCGTGTAATAAGCCCATTTCTGATAAAGCGAGCTCTTGTAGCCACTGTAAGTATGAGTTTGGTAATGCAAGTGCCGAAGATATTAGCCGCAAGCTAGCGATGCAGCGATACACCAAAGTGCAAAAATTGCAGAATCAGTCGATGATTGCCATGGTGCTATTTATGGTAGGGTGCTATTTTGTCTTGTTAGGCGACTTTAGCAACGATGATGCAGGCTTTATGATGAAAAATGGTGCCTTAGCAGCGACAACGATTGGTTTTATATGGTATAGCGTGAATCGTGTACGAATAATGCTAGCAAAGCGCAGTTCTTGAGTCGCTAAGCCCGTTGTAAACTTTTAAGATTAATTTTTTGTATTTGCATCTAGGTGTAAGTAGCTAACAGTAGGTAGTGTATTCATGCAAGCTGAGCAATTATTAGCCTCAATGAACCAAGACATCTTTGAACGCTTCAAACAGGCTATTGAAACGGGCAAATGGTTGGACGGGAATCCTTTGAGCGAAGAGCAAAAAGAGACAGTGCTGCAAGCGGTACTGCTGTATCAGGCCCGCGTCGAGCAGTCTGAAGAACATATGACCGTAGGGAAAGACGGTGAAATAGTGCAAAAATCTCGTCAAGAACTACAACAAGAACTAAAACAAGCTCAAACCAATCAAACAAACATAGCGCGGTTTAAACAGGATGATCTTTAAGACTCTTTTCACGCCCGGATATCAGCATCCAGCACCCGAAAAAAGAATAGCGAGTATAGAAAAACTCGACCCCAGTAAAGAAGCAGACAAGCGTATTTTGCATGAGTTGGCTTTTAACGACGCAAGCGAAAAAGTGTGTTTAGCTGCGCTGGCAAAGCTCGATTCATTTGTACTGTGGATGAAAAGTCTCGAAACATCGCACTCTGGTATAGTTTGTAAAAGGGCCGAGCAAGCATGTTTAGAGGCTCTCGATGATAGCTCGCAGGTTAATGATAGTCTTTTTAAAGCCTTTGTGACCGAAAGTAAAAACAAGGCTTTGCTTGAAACGCTCTTATTTAATAATAGTCGATTAAAAGAAAACGAAGCTTTAAGTTTAGAAGTGCTGCAAAGGTTGAATAACGAACAGACTGCCCGCCGATATTTTACCGAGCGTGCAAACGAAAAACAGCAGCTTTCATTGGTTAGCCAAACTATTGATAACAAAGTACTCAATAAATACGCAAAGCAGACAACACATGACAGCGTAAAAGCTTTAATTGCTGATAAGTTAAAAGAGGCTGAAGCTGCCAAACTCATACCGGCGAAAGTGCGTCAAAAGCTAACTTTAGTCAATGCCCGAATGCTGGCTTTAAAAGAAGGTGTTGACTATAGCATCGTTGAAAAAGAATTTACTGCGCTTAATCAGGAGTTTGAGGCACTCAAGCCTGATTTAAGCTACCTGACTGAAATTGAAAGTGGGCAGTTTACTGAAAAATACTTAAGTTTAAAGGCAAAAATAAGCGAAAAACTGCAGGCTTTGTCTGAGCAACACAAAGTAAAACTAGCACTCAATAAAACAACAGATGAACTTAGCGCAGTGCGTGAGCGTTTAGTCGATATTCAGCAGCAGATAGATTTGTTGCTAGAAGCAGACGACTCAAATGTAGAGTCGCAAGTAAAAATACTCAGCAGTGCGACCATGAGCGCACAAGAAGAGCTAGATTTATTAGGCTCAGCCGCCCAGACAGCTGCACATAAGCAATTGCTCTCGCAACTTAATACGCAAGTAAAACGACTGCAGTCGAACCTCGACGACTTACCAAGTGTTGTTGTTACAAATAAGGCTGCCCAAGTAATTATAGATGCGTTATCACGCTTAAAAAACGACAATTTAGACAAAGAAAAACTCGCACCCGATGCGCTACAAGCGTTTGAGCAAATTAGCGGTGAACAACAAAAAGCATTCGCTGAACTAAAAAGCAGCGGGGCGACGGTGCCTGAGAGCAAGGTAGCCGCTTATTCGAAAGTGCGCTCGGAAGTAAACAAGCTAAACAAAAAATTCAATGATTTTTATAAAAATATAGAGCGTAAGTGTGAAAACAAACTAAAGGTTGTCGACAGTTTAATCGCACAGGGCAAGTTTAAACCTGCCATATCGACTTTTTATCATACGCAAAAGATGGTTCAAACCCTACCCGAGCCTATTGAAAGTCTCAGCAATAAACGTTTAGCAAAAGCCTTCGAAAATACCTCTCAAGAAGTATCTAAACTGCAGGGCTGGCAAGCTTACATTGCACAACCTCGCAAGCCAGCCTTACTCGCCGAAGCGTCACAACTCGCCGGCACGCCTATGCAAGACGCTTACGAACGAGTAGAAAAAGTAAAACAGTTACGCGCTCAATGGCAAAGCTTTGGTCTTTTACACACCGAAGAAGACGACAAACTCAATAGAGAGTTTGATGAAGTCATTGAAGCTGCGTTTGCGCCTTGCCGAGCGTTTTTTGCTGAGCTTGAAAAACTGCGCGAAGCGAATGCTGCTAAAGCAAGAGTCATTATTAAAGAGCTTAACGAGATTGATGACGAAACACCTGCTGGTGATATTGCATCGCTTGTGGGAAGTGTTAAAAGTCGTTTTAATAAACTCGGTGATATTGACAAAAGTGAACACCGTAAACTCAAACGAGAGCTAGCAAAAGTAAGTAAACCACTCAACGACAGGGTCAACGCTTTTTTTGACGACAACGCAAAGGCGAAACAAAGATTAATTGATAAAGCAGATAAGCTTAGTCTTTCTGAGGTAGAGGGAGACGCACTTAAAGATGCCGCATTTGAGGCTAAAGAATTACAAAAACAATGGAAAAACATTGGCTTTGCAGGGAAGGCTCAAGAAAACGTTTTATGGCAAGCATTTCGAGAAAAAAACGATGCCTTATTTGCCCGTTATCATGAGCAATTATCAATGCAACAAGCCGAAAATGACACGCAGTTACGAAGCGTCAACACCAAAATTGCTGAAATAGATAAACAACTAAGCAGCGCAAATTTGCCTGTTGACCTAGGTTTTTATCCACAAGAGTTTGAAGACCTTAACCATATGGTTGATGCATTAGATGAGCGAAGCAAATCAAGAGTTAAGCGAGAAGTTGCAAAGCTAATGGAAGCCTTTGACAAGGTTAACGTTAAAATTAGCGCACAAAAAGAAAATGATGAAATGAAACACTTGTTTTACTTTTTAAGCGAATATACGAACAGCGAACAAACCCTAACTGATATCGATGCTTTTAATGCCTTAGCAAAACGCTTTAAGGCTTGGGTAAGGGCAGACCTAGTTCCTTTAGCAATTCTGCAAGGTTTAAGCAGACAAGAATTAGTGCAAGTTGCTTTAATTATCATGTCGAATCACAAAAAGATAGATGAAAATATAGCGGAGTTTGGAGATGAAAATCGCCGAAAAGAGCTGCAAATGCAACTAATGGCATCGAAGTTAGAAGGAGGAGACACTGTATTGCCTGAATCGGTTTTAGCCGCCTGGGTTAGCAAAGGGATTGTTAACGCTGACGAGTTTGAAGGCCTTAATATATTGTCGTCATTGTATGCCAATTAAACATATCTACGTTGCTTATACGGGCGGTACAATTGGTATGCGCCCATCTGATAAAGGCTATGTGCCAGCTGCGGGTTATTTGAGTGAAACTCTTGCAAAAATGCCAGAGTTTCATCGACCTGAAATGCCACATTTTACTTTACATGAATACCCACAACTGCTTGATTCTTCTGACATGGTCCCTGCTGATTGGCAATTGATTGCCGATGATATCGCAGAAAACTACCATAAATATGATGGTTTTATCATTTTACACGGCACCGACACCATGGCCTATACCTCGTCGGCTTTGTCTTTTATGCTGGAGAACTTAAACAAGCCCGTTATAGTGACGGGCTCTCAAATACCTTTAGCTCAATTACGCTCAGATGGGCAAGCCAACTTACTTAATGCCCTGTACATTGCTGCTAATTATCCGATTAATGAAGTCACTCTGTTTTTTAACAATAAATTATTTAGAGGTAACAGGGCACGCAAAGTCGACGCGGATGGTTTCAATGCATTTGATTCACCTAATTTGCCTGAAATCTTAAGCGCCGGCATTCATATTGAGGTGAACAAAGGTATTATTGACCAAGCGCTTACTTGGCAGAAAAACGACAATAACACTGGCGATTTATATGTCAGTTCTATTGTTAGCCAGCCCGTTGGCGTATTGAGCTTATATCCGGGAATAAGCGCAAAAGTGCTGACAAACATAATACAACAACCGGTAAATGCCTTGATCATGCTTAGTTACGGCGTTGGAAATGCGCCTCAAAACCCGGCTTTATTAGCTGAAATAGTGCGCGCGACAAACCAAGAGATAATGGTAGTGAATTGCACGCAATGTGTAAGAGGCACCGTTGATATGTCGGGTTATGCAAACGGTAAGTTAGTTCAAGAAACTGGTGTGATTTCGGGCAAGGACATGACACCCGAGGCCGCGTTAGCAAAGTTACATTATATTTTAAGTAAGCCCAATTTATCATTTTCTCAAAAGCAAAGCTTAATGGCTAAAAATTTGCGGGGTGAAATGAGCGATAGAGCAACTTAGAATTGAATTGTCGCTTATACACCGGTCAATAAGCCATTTACACATTTAGATACAATCTGCCATACAAGACTACTTCCATTTGCTGACACGCATTGCTATGTTACTGCTAAAGCGCACTTATGCTAATGATTAGATGAACGGAAGGTCTTATGCTCAATATCAATAATATTAATAAAACTTACGATAATGGTGTTAAAGCCTTGGATGGCGTTTCTTTGAGTATATCTAAAGGTTTATTTGGTTTGTTGGGTCCTAATGGGGCCGGTAAATCCTCTTTGATGCGAACAATTGCCACTTTACAACAACCTGATTCAGGCAGCATTAAGTTTGGTCAGATAGATGTGATTAACCAAGCAAATGAATTACGGCAGCAGTTAGGTTACTTGCCGCAAGACTTTGGCGTTTATCCGCGGGTAAGCGCTTATGATTTGCTCGACCACCTCGCGATACTAAAAGGTATTACTCACAAAGGTGAACGCAAAGAAGCCGTAGAGGGTTTATTAGCGCATACTAATTTATTTGAGCAGCGCAAAAACGCTGTACACTCATTCTCAGGAGGAATGCGACAACGTTTTGGCATTGCGCAAGCGTTATTAGGTGACCCAAGTCTACTCATTGTAGATGAGCCGACGGCAGGCCTAGACCCTGAAGAGCGCAATCGTTTTCACAATCTTTTGGTGAGTTTAGGACAAGACAGAGTGATTATTTTGTCTACACATATTGTTGATGACGTCACCGAGCTTTGCCAAGATATGGCAGTACTGGGTTCAGGAAAAATTTTAATACAAGGCAACCCCATTGAAGTCACCGACGAACTCCAAGGCAAAGTGTGGCGTAAAACGGTATTAGTACATGAAATGGAAGAGCTGGAAGAAGAATACAACATTATTTCACGTCGCTTATTTGCAGGCCGAACGGTATTACATGTGCTTGCCGATAACCCACCCCAAGGTTTTGAAGCGGCGCCAGCGACCCTTGAAGATGCTTATTTTAGAACGCTAAACGAACAAAAACGTGCTACCGCTGCTGCTAGCAGCGATGCAGCGTAGGAGAGCATCGATGTTTACTTCTATGATGCGTTTTGAATGGCGTTATTTTACGCGCCAGCCCTCATTTATCGTAACCTCGCTCATATTCTTTTTATTACCATTTTTATCGGTAGTGCTCGATAATTTGCAAATTGGCAGCGGCGGTAACGTTAATTTCAATTCTCCTTTTGCAATTGCGCAAACAATGTTGATCTTTGGCTTCTTTGGCATGTTTTTGGTTGTTAATTTTATCGCTAACACCGCCATGCGCAACGACGAAATGCAAATGAGCGAGATTCTATATACCAAACCTATTTCCTCTGTGAAGTATCAGTTAGGCCGCTTTTTTGGTGCTTATTTCGTGATATTGACGGTATCAGCAATGGTACCACTTGGTTTGTTTTTTGGCAGTGTCATGCCGGGAGTCGACGATGAAAGATTAGGCCCAACTTATATCATGGCGTATGTTGCGCCGTTTGTTATTTTTTCGATGCCGACATTGTTTGTGCTTTCTACGATTTTTTATGCAGCAGCATTACGTTTTAGGTCGATGATGGCTGTGTATCTCTTTGCACTGGGTATATTTGTGCTGTACGGTGCAGCAGGCGCGATTTTCAGCGACCCTAGTCAACGCGA
This sequence comes from uncultured Glaciecola sp., assembly GCA_964643575.1. Classification (GTDB taxonomy): domain Bacteria; phylum Pseudomonadota; class Gammaproteobacteria; order Enterobacterales; family Alteromonadaceae; genus Glaciecola. The sequence continues at coordinate 26,062 of CAZXTD010000043.1, forward strand.
TATGATGGCGATAACCGACCCTTTTGGAATACGATCATTTTTTACTGTGACTCAATACTGGACGCCAAGTGAAAGAAACAGCGATATTGTAAGCCTAACAGGCAATGTTTTATATAACAGAGTGCTTTGGTTAGTCCTTGGCCTAGCGGTTTTGTTTGGCTTAGGGCGTATATTCTCACCGCTGAGCCTCGCAAAAAAGAAATTCAAAAAAGTGGCGAAGGCATGGAGCAAGGGCAAGCCAACCAATCCTAATATCGGTGCTACTTACACGAGAGGAGCCGACCTACATCAATTTATTAACCGCACAGCATTCGAAATTAAGCAGGTTGTTAATAGCCCAGCATTTATTATTTTATTAATCATTGGCGCGGTACTCGTAATAACCGAATTTGTAGACCCTCGTGGTTTATATGGCGCACCAAACTGGCCATTGACACAGTATATGGTCGAGCTTATACAAAACGGTTTTTCTTTGTCTTTAATTATCGTCATTACTTACTATACCGCAGAAATTGTATGGCGAGAGCGGACAACGGGTATTGGCGATATCATAGACTCAATGCCCGTGCACAATTTTACATTTTGGCTGTCTAAGCTTATTGCAGTGAGCGTAGTCGTTGTGGCTTTACTAACGGTAGGTATGCTTGCAACAATTTTAAATCAATTTGTGAAAGGCTATACCAATATAGACTTGTACCAATATGTGATTAGTTTGTATTACTTCACGGCTTCTTCTTACATATTATTGGTCATACTAGCCTTTTTTATTCAAGCTTTGAGTCCTAATAAATACGTGGGTATGCTTATTTTTGTTGCTTACTTTTTTGTTTCTTTGGTATTCAATGAGATTGGACTAGAACACAATATGTTCCAGTACTCCTTGTCGCCGTCTATGCAATATTCAGACATGAATGGTTACGGCTGGGCCATGACAACTCAACATTATTACATGCTGTATTGGAGCGCGTTAGCGCTAGTGCTCGCTGCATTTAGCTATGCAATGTGGCAGCGAGGGCCCGAGACTAAACTTAAAGGTCGAATTGCACTACTTGGCTATAACCTTGGCCGTAAAGGTCAAACGGTGGTCATTTTAGGCATCGTGGGCTTTATTAGTTTTGCTACCATCATTCATTACAACACCCGCGTTATTAATCAATTTGTGACCACAGATGAGATTATTGATACCCGCGCGGCGTACGAAAACACGTATAAGCAATATGAAGATGACCCGATCCCGACAGTCACGGCCGTTGATATAAATGTCGCTATCTTCCCTGAAATGCGCAAACTAGAAGCAATAGCCGAGCTTGCTCTTGAAAATAAGACCCAAAAAACCATCAGTAAAGTCTTAGTGAATTACCCTAATCACAGTACGGTTGAAATTGATGGAGCCATAAT